>NZ_JBEXYU010000011.1:0-278614 GCF_040631115.1 Nonomuraea sp. NPDC005692
TCAAAACCCACAGCCACTACGACCAAGCAACCGCCTGGTCACACCACGACTACGACCTCACCGCTTGACACTCAACGTCCAGGGATGTCTGACCCCGGCTCCCACCGCCTGGCCCTGGCTTCACCGGCTGGCCCTGGCCTCACCGGCGTGCGGCAAAGGACAGCGGGGGCCGGTCCGTCACCGCGGACCAAGCCCCCGCCACCGACCCGCCGACTCAGGCCAGCGTGTCCCTGATCTTGATCTGACCCGCGTCGATCACGAACTTCTGATTGTTGTTGTTGGCCTGACACTGCCACTGGTAGATCCGGACCCCGTTACCGCGGTCGTTGGTGACATCGACACACATCGGCCGCGACGTCCCCAGAGTGTCCTTGATCTTGATCTGACCCGCGTCGATCACGAACTTCTGATTGTTGTTATTGGCCTGACACTGCCACTGGTAGATCCGGACCCCGTTGCCACGGTCGTTGGTGACATCGACACACATCGGCCGCGACGTCCCCAGAGTGTCCTTGATCTTGATCTGACCCGCGTCGATCACGAACTTCTGATTGTTGTTGTTGCTCTGGCACTGCCACTGGTAGATCCGGACCCCGTTGCCACGGTCGTTGGTGACGTCGATGCACATGGGGTTCGGAGCGGAAGCCGCAGCGGGCAGGACGAGGCCCGCACTGACGGTGGCGACGAGGACGGCTCCAGACAGAAGGCGACGAACCAGCATGAGTGTCCCTCCGAGGGTGCGTTGAACAGGGCTCATGCACCATGTCGCAACTCACGGTGTTCGATCAATCACCATCTGTTTACAGTTCCCTTCCCTCCCGGCATGCACAAGGAGGCGCTCACTCCGGCCGGCCGCCGATGGCGAGACCGACGAGCTTGGCGAGGAAACGATCGACCTGCTCCTCCAGCGGCGGCCACGGCAGGTCGGGCTGGTTGACCCGCATCGACACGGCCCCGTGCACCGCCGCCCGCAGATCCAGCGAGACCACAGCGGCGTCGTCGTCCGGTGCGAGCCCGGCGTCGATGCACCGCTGCACCGCGGCGGTGGTGCGCTCGGCCAGCTCCTGCTTGAACGACATGGCCACCCGCTGGTTGAGCGTGCTCTCGTGCAGCACCTTGTACAGGCCGGGGTGCTGCTGGACCCACCTGCCCAGCAGCAGCACGCGGGCGCGCAACTTCCCCGCCGGATCGGCGGCCCCGGTCTCGGCCTCATCGATGGCCGCCACGAGCTCGCCATGGAACCTCTCCAGGGCGGCCAGCACGAGCGCGTCCCGGTCGGCGAAATGGATGTACACCGAGGTCGCGGCGACGCCGACCTCACGTGCCACCGCGCGCATGGACAGGGCCTGGTCGTCGCCGAGCTCGTTCAGCAGGCGCAGAGCGGCGCCGATGACGTCGTCCCGCAGGCGCTCGCCCTGGCCCCGCGGATTGCGTCCCTGCCTGCCGCCGCGAGGGCCGGCCGGGGCGGAGGTGGTCTCGTCCATGAAGGTCCATTGTAGGCGGACGCCCGTTGCACTACAGTCGTAGCGCTACAGTCGTTCACATATGGAGGAGATCCATGGAGAACCAGGTGAAGGCGCTGGACTCGGTGTTCGCCGAGATGAGCGCCGCCACCGACCGCCTGCTCTGGGACGAGATCCCGGAGCTCACCAGGCGCGAGAAGCTCCTGCTGTGCCTCACCGCCGACGTCTGCCAGCAGACCCTCGGCCTGCCCTTCGAACAGCACGTGACGATGGCCGCCGGCTGCGGTCTGCCGGCCGACGACCTGCGCGAGATGCTGCGCTTCGTCGCCTACGACAGCGGATACCCCGCCGCCCTGACGGCCCTCGCCCGCCTGACCGAACTGGAACGGGAACACGCCCTGCCCACCCCCACCGGCCAGGGTCACGAGGTGAACGCCGACGGCACGGGCAGCCCGCTCCCGGAGGCGATGCGACAGGCCGTGGCCGCCCTGGACCGGCCGTTCAGCACCTACATGGACCTGCAGTCCCGCATGCGCGCCGGCATGCGGCGGGTGTCGACCAGGGAGCGCGCGTTCATCACGATGACCGTCGACGTGCTCTTCCAGACCCTGGAGGAGAGCTTCCGCGCCCACCTGACACGCGCCCTCGGCGCCGGCGCAACACCGGAGGAGGCCCGTGCCGTCGTACGGTTCTCCGCGCAGTTCGGCATGACCAAGGCCTGGCGCGCCATGCACGTGCTCGACGCCCTGCTCACCGAACTCGCCCCACAGGAGAGCCGCTCCCGCGCCTGACGCCGTTGCACACGCAGCAGCCCTCCGCGATCCCGCGGAGGGCTCCTGCGTGGGGGTGTCACGGAAGGGCCGGAGAACGAACGCGTAGGCTCGCCGCTGATCCGGCAGCATGCAGGGAGAGGTGCGATGACTTCTGGCTTCGCGGCAGGCGAGGAAGAGTGGCGAGCTCGTCTGGGGACACTCCGGCAGATCGTCCGCCAGGAGCTGGTCGCCCGGCAGTTGGCGGCCCACCTGCCGGACGCGGTGCCGCAGCGTGTTCTGGACGTGGGATGCGGCCAGGGAACCCAGCTGCTGCGGCTGGCGCGACGCGGACACGATGTGACAGGGCTGGACTCCTCGGCCGCACTGCTTGGTGATCTTCGGCGTGCTCTGGCCGACGAGCCGGAGGATGTCCGGGAGCGAGTGCGGCTGCTCCACGGCGACGCAGCGGATATCGCCACCTTGTTCCGGCCTGAGAGCTTCGATGTCGTGCTGTGCCACGGGGTTCTGATGTACTTCGCCGACCCTGGGCCGTTGCTGGACGATCTGGCGCGGCTGTTGCCCCCAGGGGGCATGCTGTCCCTGCTGGTCCGCAACGGCGATGCCTTGGCGATGCGGCCAGGTCTGCTCGGCGACTGGGCGACCGCGCAGCGAGCCTTCCAGGAACTCTCGTACGACAACCGCATCGGCGTCACGGCTCGCGCCGACCGCTTGGACGTCCTGACTGCCGCGCTCGCGGACCGGCGGCTGAAGGTGCGCGCCTGGTATGGCGTACGCGTGTTCACCGACACCGCGCCGGCCGACGCGGAGATCCCCGACGACCAGGTTCTGGCCGCGTTGCTGGACTGCGAGCAACAAGCCGGCGCCACAGATCCTTATCGACGCGTTGCGGCCTTGACCCACGTTTTCGCCGAGCGGGACTAGAGCCGATCGAGCGTCCTGGGATCGACGCTCAAGCCTTCAATCTTCGGCGATCAGTGAACCTGGGGCCGCGGTGCGCCGGCGCCCCTGCCTCAGTCTCCGATCCCTGATCACCGCAAGCACAAGGAGGTGAGCCAACAGGCCGTCCCGCCCACGAGGCCCACCGCTGATGTTGCGGCCACGATCACGCGCTGCGGCATGGTCAGGGCATCGAACCACGACCTCTTCTGATCAACTGGCTCCACGGGCTCACTGTCCCACAAGGGGCCATAAGCGACCACCCACATCGCGACGCCGTCCTGCGACGGGATCCTTGGTCACCCGGTCAGACACGCAGAAGCCCCCCGCGATCTTGCGGAGGGCTTCTGACCTGGAGCCGCCTTGGGGATTCGAACCCCAGACCCCTTCATTACGAGTGAAGTGCTCTGGCCGACTGAGCTAAGGCGGCGTGCCTGTACGGCTTGCAAGAGTCTACAGGAGATCGAAGGGTTCTTGCTCCTCCCGATCACCGGATCCCCGGACAGATCGCGCCATCCTTCGGCGGCACCCCCTCCACGAGATACCGGTCCACGGCGTCGTCCACACACGGGGAGCCGTTCCCGTACGCGGTGTGCCCGTCGCCGTCGTAGCTCAGCAGCACGCCGGACCGCAGCTCCCCCGCCAGCGCCCGGGCCCACCCGTACGGCGTCGCCGGGTCCCGTTTCGTACCGATGACCAGAATCGGAGGAGCCCCGGCGGCGGTCAGGCGATGCGGCGCGAAGATGGGCCGGGCCGGCCAGAACGCACACGGCAGGGACGACCACACGATGTACGGCCCGAACCGGGGCGCCTTCCTGGACGCCTCCGCCGCATCCTCCGCGAAGGCCGCAGCCGTCGCCGGATACGGACCGTCGACGCAGTTCACCGCCAGATTGGCCGCCAGTTGGTTGGAGTACGTGCCGTCGTCCTGCCTGCCCGCGAGCTGGTCGGCGTTGCGCAGCAGCAGTGAGCCGTCGCCGTTCAGCGCCCGGCGTAGCGCCTCGGTGAGTTCCGGCCAGGAGGCACGGTCGTAGAGCGGCGTCAGCGCTCCGAGGGTGGCCAGCGCCTCGGTGACCCGCCGGCCGCCGCCGCCTTCCAGGGGCCGGGCGTCCGCATGGTGGATCAGGGCCCCGACCTCGTCCATCGCCTGCTCGGCGGTCCGGCCGGCGAACGGGCAGTCGCGATCGCCCAGGCAGTCCTCGACGTACGCGCGCAGCGCCTCCTCGAACCCCACGGCCTGCTCGGTGTTCACCAGCACCCGCGAGTCGGCCGGGTCGAGGGCGCCGTCCAGCGCGAGTGCACGCACCTTGCCGGGAAACAGGTCGGCATAGACGGCCCCGAGAAAGGTGCCGTACGACTTGCCGAGATAGGTCAGCTTCTGGTCGCCCAGGGCCTGGCGCAGCAGGTCCAGGTCGCGGGCCACGTCCACGGTGCCCAGGTGGGGCAGGAGCCGGCCGGAGCGCTTCTGGCAGCCGGCCGCGAACCGCCGCGCCGCGGCCTCCAGAGCACTCCGTTCCTCAAGGGTGTCGGGGGTGGTGTCCATGGCGACGAACGCGTCGAGCCCTTCGTCGTCGAGGCAGTCGACCGGCGCCGACCGGCCCACCCCGCGGGGATCGAACCCGACGATGTCGAACCGCTCCCGCACCTTCTCGCCCACGACCAGCCGGGCGGCCCTGGCGTACTCGACCCCGGACGCCCCCGGCCCACCCGGGTTCACCACCAGCGAGCCGATCCGGTCACCCGTCGCGGGCAGCCGGACGACCGCCAGCTCAAGCCGCTCGCCGTCGGGCCTGCCGTGGTCGAGCGGCACCCGCAACGTCCCGCACTGGAACCCGTCCCCACAGTCGGACCAGCCGAGCCCCCGCACCACCCGCTCCTCCGGACGGCCACACCCGCCGGCGAGAAGCAGCACCGGCACCGCGGCCCCGGCCACGACGCGACGCAGCCACCGCACCCGCATCCCCGCGGCCCCGTACCGCGAGGGACCCGGCACGGTCAGCGGGGCTCCCCACGAGCGATGGTTGCGCACCACACCAGCCAACCACCTCCGGCGCGGACACACCCTTGGATGCCATCCGGCGTTGGCGGGACACACGGCGTCACCCCAGGTGACTTCCCGCGATACCAGGAGTTAGCCTGAAAAGGCTGCTCCGTCCCCCCGGTGACGGTCGCTCAGTCGACACGTCCGGAGGCAGTCGTCCGGTATGTCCGGCGAACAACGGAGGCATCGATGAACGGCTACCCGCACATCGCGGACCACGGCATGATCGGAGACCTGCAGACCGCCGCGCTCGTCTCCAGCGACGGCACCATCGACTGGTGGTGCACGCCCCGGTTCGACTCGCCGAGCCTGTTCGCGTCCATCCTCGACAGCGGGCGCGGGGGCCACTGCCGGCTGGCCGCCGACATGGAGGGAAGCGACGAAGCGACCGTACGGCAGCTCTACCTGCCGGACACCGCCATCCTCGTCACGCGGTTCATGGCTCCCGGCGGCGTCGGCGAGGTCGCCGACTTCATGGAACCGAACACCTCCAGCACTCCTTCCGGCCGGCACCGCCTGGTGCGGCTCGCCCGGGTGGTCCGCGGGAGCCTGCCCTTCGTCTTCGCCTGCCGTCCCCGCTTCGACTACGGGCGAGCACCGCACACCCTCGCCCTCGGCGACGCCGGATCGGCGATCTTCCAGGGCCCCGGCACGAACCTCCACCTGCAGGCCGTCGGCCCTGTCGCCCTGCGCCCTGACGACGAGGACGTCGTCGCCGACTTCACCCTCCAGGCCGGCCAGATAGCCGCGATCGTCCTGACCAGCTGCAGCGGCGACGACCAGGCCGTGCCGCCCGTGACCGCCGACGGGATACGCGACAGCTTCGAGGCCTGCCGCACCTTCTGGCACGATTGGCTGCGCGCGTCCCGGTACCGGGGTCGCTGGCGTGACATGGTGAACCGTTCGGCGATCACTCTCAAGCTGCTCACGTACGCACCCACCGGCGCCCCGATCGCCGCGGCCACGATGGGGCTGCCGGAGCAGATCGGCGGCGAGCGCAACTGGGACTACCGCTACACCTGGGTCCGCGACGCCTCGCTGTCCGTCCGGGCCCTGATCGACCTCGGCTTCGTCGAGGAGGCCCAGGCTTTCCGTACCTGGCTGCGTGAACGGCTCGCCGCCGGCCGCGCCTCCGGTGAACCGCTGCAGATCATGTACCGGATCGACGGGGATCCCCATCTGACCGAGGAAGTACTCGGCCATCTGGAGGGATACCGACAGTCCCGACCGGTACGGGCCGGAAACGCCGCCTCCGACCAGCTCCAGCTCGACATCTACGGTGAAGCCGCCGACGCCCTGGCCCAGGCCCAGGAGATCGGCGGCATCCGCGGCTGGCGAGCCTTCGCCGAGCTGCTCGACTGGCTGGCCGACTCCTGGGACCGTCCGGACGAAGGCATCTGGGAGACCCGCGGCGGGCGTCAGGAGTTCACCTACAGCCGGCTGATGACCTGGGTCGCCTTCGATCGGGGCATCCGGATGGCCACCACCTACTCGCGTCCCGCTGACCTGGTCCGCTGGATGAGTGTCCGGGACGCCGTCTTCAACCAGATCGTCGACCGCGGCTGGAGCCCTGATCGGCGGGCCTTCGTCCAGCACTACGGCACCGACGTGCTGGACGCCTCGCTGCTGCTCATGCCCCGGGTCGGATTCATCTCCCCCCGCGACCCGGCCTGGCTGAGCACCCTGGACGCCATCGACGAGGAGCTGGTCAGCGACAGCCTCGTCTACCGTTACGACCCCGCCGCGTCCCCCGACGGCCTGCGCGGATCGGAGGGAACGTTCAACCTGTGCAGTTTCCTCTACGTCGAGGCCCTGGCCCGCGCCGGACGGCTGCAGCAGGCCCGTTACGCCTTCGACAAGATGCTCACCTACGCCAACCACGTCGGCCTGTTCGCCGAGGAGATCGGCCCGTCAGGCACGCAGCTCGGCAATTTCCCGCAGGCGTTCACCCATCTGGCGCTCATCGCCGCGGCCATCGCCCTCGACGAACAACTCGACCGCGCCGAACCGGACGGGCGGTAGACCACACACGGCGTCCCGGGTCACCGGGGGTCGGCGGGGAGCCGGATCGAGGCGCCCAGCCCCACCAGGGCGAAGATCGCGAGAGCGATCATGGCGAGAGCATAGGACCGGTTCCCCTCGGCCAGCCCGGAGATGAGGATCGTGCCTGCGATCGCCGTGCCGAACGACGAGCCGAGATTGGACACGCTGCGCGACAACCCGGAGATCTCGCCCTGCTGTTCCTCGGGAAAGCTGGACTGCACGACGTTGACCGACGGCGTGAGCATCACGCCCACGCCCAGCCCGATCAGCAACAGCCCCGGCACGAAGGCGACGACCCGCGAAGACGCTCCGACCAGGGCGAGCAGGACGGCGATCCCGGTCACGGTCATGGCGAAACCCGCCGAGATCAGGTTCTTCTGGGAGTGCTTCTTGGTGAGCCGCTCCGCCGCCAGGGACGTCACCAGAACGCCCACGGTCGCCGCGGTGAAGACGACACCCGTCTGGATGGCGTTGTACCCGCGGACCTTCTGCAGGAAGACCGCGACGACGAAGGACGTCCCCATGAGGACCAGCCACTGCATGTTCTGGGTGACAAGGCCGAGATTGGACGTACGGTTGCGGAAGAGACGCGTCGTGAGCAACGGCTCCTTCCCGGCGCGTTCCCGGGCGCGGATGTGCAGGAAGAACCAGACCAGGAAGCCCGCTCCGACGACGAGGAACGCCGTCATCAGCACGGCGTTCCTGCTGGCCTGGAGAATCCCGAACACCACGAAGAACATGCCGACGGCCGACAGGACCGCGCCGGTGGTGTCGAAGGGCCGGGTCGGATCCGGCGGCACCGGGTCGGCGATCCGGCGGCTGAGAAAGACGATCACCGCGACCACCACCGCCTGGAAGACGAACGCGGCCCGCCAGGTGATCGCCGTCGCG
Organism: Nonomuraea sp. NPDC005692; assembly: GCF_040631115.1. Taxonomy (NCBI): domain Bacteria; kingdom Bacillati; phylum Actinomycetota; class Actinomycetes; order Streptosporangiales; family Streptosporangiaceae; genus Nonomuraea; species Nonomuraea sp. NPDC005692. The sequence goes on from NZ_JBEXYU010000011.1 coordinate 8,148, forward strand.
ATGAAACCGCCGATCAGCGGGCCCGCGGCCGCGCCGACACCCCCAAGCCCGCTGATCAGGCCGTAGGCCCGGGCCCGCGACCGCAGATCGTCGAAGGCCATCGTCGCGAGGATGTAGACGGGCGGGATCAGCAAGGCGGTCCCCACCCCTTCGAGAACCGAGTTGCCGAGGATCAGTACCGCGAGGTTGGGCGAGAACGCGCTGGTCAGAGCACCGATCCCGTACAGGATGAGCCCTGCGAGGAAGCATCTCTTGCGACCCCAGCGATCAGTCAGCTTGCTGCACGGGATCATGAGCACCGCCATGATCAACAGGAACAGCGTGATCGTGCTCTGCACGCCCTCCACCGTGGTGTTCAGGTCCCGGCCGATGTCGTTGATCATCACGTTCATGTTCGAGCCGGCGAAGCTGCAGATGAACTGGGCGAGGGCCAGCGGAGCCAGCGGGCTCTTCGAGAAGGCGGCCGAGCTCCCGGGGGCTGCGGGTCCGGTCATGGTCCACCCCGCCGTCGCGCTCGCGGAGCTCGATCGGTGGCGACGGGGTCGGCGCCTTCGCCGTACGAACCGGCGCCGCCCCTCTCAAGGACGGGATCGCCGCGGCACATCATCCACCTGTGCATGACCACCTCGATGTGAATCCGGCATGATTGCTCACCCTTCTCAGCCAGGCCGCCCCCACGTACTCAGCCAGGCCGTGCCCGTATTCAGTCAGGCCGCTCCCACGAGCGAGCGGTCGCGTCGGTGATCGGAGCGGCCGTTCCGGCGGGCGTCCCGGCGGGCGTCCCGTCAATGGTGGAACGCGGCCTTCAGCACCACGATCACCAGTCCGAGCAGCAGATTGATCACGCTGGTGACCAGGACCATGCGAGAAGAGGCGCCGATCCCCACGGCCGCCGCCGCCGACCAGCCGACCTGCCCGGCCACCGCGACCCCGAGCGCCAGCCAGGCGGTGCCCTGCGGTTCGAGGCCCAGCAGCGGCCCGACGGCCACGGCGACGGCCGGCGGAACGGCCGCCGTGACGATCGGCCACTCCTCGGCACAGGCCCGGCGGATATCGGCCACGCTCATGCTCTGGAAGACCGTACGGGCGCCGAACAGGCGGGCGTGGACGTGAGCGGCCCAGAACACCGTGCTGGTCCCCAGCAGCAAGATGATCATCTCCAGACGCGGGAAGTCGCCGAGCGACGCGGCGCCGGCCACCACCGAGGCGGCGAGCAGTGATCCGTAGACGGCACCGGCGTAGTCCCTGTGGGCACCATCGGCCGGCGACCGATGACCGTCGGCCGGATCGGGCACCTTCCCCATGACGACCTCTCTTGGTGGTGACCGGACCATCCCTGGACAAAGGCTGCTCAACCCTCACACCCGCAACGAAGCGGACGCGCTGCGCTCACGCAGCGGGGCAGGTGCGCCGTGCTCAGACAACGAGGCGGGTGCGCCGTGCTCACGCGGCGGGACTGGGCGCGTGGTCGCCATGCCGTCCGCGAGGCGCAGCCGTGCGCGCCGCAGATCCGTGGCGGTGGTGTGCGGCATTCCGTTCACCGGGCGCCGATCCCCTCCATCATCTCGCGCAGCTGCGCCTCCTCCTCACGGTTGAGCGAGGTCTGGATGACATGCCCGCCGTACGACTGGATCTCCGGGATGACCTTGTCCGGTGTACTCTGCACGACCAGGACGAACAGCGCGGCGGTGCCGGGTTCGAGCTTGCCGGCGAGTTCCCTCATGAACTCGTCGTTGACGCCCGCGTCGGTCATGGCTGCGGCGGCCGCTCCGGTGGCGGCGCCCATCGCCATGCCGAACAGGGGCACGAAGAACAACATCCCGATCAGGCCACCCCACAGCGCTCCACCGGCCGCCCCCATACCCGTCGTACCGCTGGTCTGGTGGAGCTTGATCGTCCCGTCGGCCCGGCGTTCGACGATGGCCACGTCCTCCATCGTGATCAGGTTCTGCCGTTGCAGGTCGGCCAGGCGGTCACGGACGGCGATGGCGGTGGGAAGGTCCGGATAGGAGATCGCGATGAGGTTGCTCATTGGGTTTCTTCCTCCTGATCGTTTGCATCGACGAGCAGATGCGGACGGCCCGGAAGCAGTGCGGGCCGCCGCCGGAACAGGTCTGCGACCAGCTTTCCAGGCAGATAGCCCACATACCTGGGACTCCCCGCAGAAGACCCGCAACGGCCGCATCACGACACATATGACGACATCTGAGGACAACGCCCTGCCAGGCCGCCGTCCATCTTCTGATCCCCTCTTCCCGATCGGGCGGCCACCGCGAGAAGGCAAAAGATTTCCCTGGGGCAAATCCGCACATTTCTCGAAACCAGACCTCGGCGCGCCGAGAAAGCACCCGGCAGGCAAATCGAAGCAGGGACTCTCTATGCACAACGTCGAGGGTGAGCAGCCCCGACTGTGGGGACCATCCACTTCGCCTACCTTCCGGCGAGGCGTGATGGAGGGACGTGGGCTGCCATGGGATGTTTGTTCGCGGTCTTCGCGGGTCTCTTTCCGCGACTTGCCGTCTTCATCATCTGGGTGGCGCGGCCCGCTCTGGTCAGCGCCGCTTTCGACACGTGGATCTGGCCTCTCCTCGGGCTGATCTTCCTGCCGTTCACCACGTTGATGTACGTGATCCTGTACGTCCCCGGCGTCGGGCTGCACGGAGCGGACTGGTTCTGGATCGCCGTATCGGTCGCGCTGGACCTCTTCCACTGGGTCGGCACCGCGACCCAACGTCGCCAGATCCCCGGCTATCCCCGCGGCTGACCGGCCACCGCCCGTACCGTCGCACATGACACCGGCCGGACGGCCCGCATCGGCCTCCGCTCGCCACCGCTGCCAGAACGATCGTCCGCCGGGTCCACGTCACTTCGGCGGCGGCGAGCCGGGGCCGCCCTTCGAAGACGCTCCCCCGTCTCCGCCCTTCGGTGGCGCCGATTCGGTGGCCATGGCCTCTCGCAGCTCCTGACGGGTGGCGAACGTGTCGATCAGCGACAGCAGCATGGCCACGATGGGGATGGCCAGCAGCGCGCCCATCGCACCGAACAGCGACGCCCCCGCGATCACGGCGGCGAAGGACACCCCGGGATGGATGTCCACCGCCCGCGAGCTGATCTTCGGCTCCAGCGTCAGGTTCTCCACCTGCTGGTACACGATGCCCCACGCCAGAGCGGCCAGACCGATCCAGGGACGTGACGAGACCAGTCCCACCACCACCGGCAGGGCAATGGAGATGTAGGTGCCGATGGTGGGCACGAGCTGGGCGACCAGCCCCGTCCACGCTCCGAGCGCCAGCCAGGAGGGCATGTCCAGCAGCCGGAACACCAGGGCCGACGCCGTGCCGTTGATGGCGGCCAGGATGAGCCGGGAGGAGACGTATCCACCGGTCTTGATCGTGGAGACGTCCCAGACGCTGATGAAGACCTGCTGGAGCCGTCCGGGCAGCAACTGCGCGAGCCAGCGGCGCAGCCTGGGCCCGTCGGCCGAGAAGTAGAACGTCAGCAGTGCCAGGGTGAACAGGTTGAACACCGTTCCGGTCACCGTGCCCAGCAGACCCAGCACCCCGCCGAGCGCGCCCTGCGCGTACTCGGCCGCCTGCTGCGGGGTGAGTTTGATGGACTTGAGAATGTCGGAGATCTCATAGCGGGTGCCGAGACGGGCGTTGACCCACTCGACGACGCTGCCGATCACTTCGGGCAGAGCCTTCAGCAGCACCGCGACCTGCTGCACGAACATGCTGCCGAACAGGATCATGAAGATCACGAAAGCCAGGATGAACAGCGTCATCACCAGCAGCGTCGCTCTGCCTCGGCGCATGTGCCGCGACATGCGCCGCACGGCGGGCTCCATGGCCAGAGAGAGGAACCACGACATCACCAGCATCGCGATCAACGCACCCGCGTCCGTGATCACGAACCGGACGAAGAACGCCACGGCGACGACGGCCGCCATGGCAAGCCCGGCACGCCAGACGTTGGCAGGTGAAAGCATCACCTGCACTGCGGGCCCGCCGTCGCTCGACTGCACCGGCTTCTTCATGACTCTCCAGAGATCTAGATCCCACCTCCGATGACCACGGTGAACGACGAGACCGCAGCGGACGACGAGTCCGACCTCAATCCGGGCGCACGGACCTCAACCCTCCGCGCGTTCGTCCCATGTAGCCTGCGGCCCGAGCTGCGTCATGCCTGGAAGTGACGCACCCAACGTACGACGACCAGCCGCTCCAGCCCTGCATCTACCACCCGACCGGCTTGTCCACCACCTCGCCCCCTGCTGAACGGCGCACCACACCAAACCCCCCGCCCACACCACCCCACCCAAAGCCCCCCACAACAGCCCCACCAAGGACGCACCTTCCCGAGTCCCCCGAGCCGAGCCCCCCTGAGACACCAGCCCGCACCAGCCCGCCCGGAAGCACCAACTCGCTGCAACCCCACCGGCGAGCCAGCCCCGACCAGCTCCAGCGACGCATCAGCCAACAACAACCCTGCCTGAGCAGCCCGCCGCAGGCCCCCGCGCGAAGCACCAGCCACGAAGCCCACGCGAAACGCCAGCCCTCCGACACCCACCCGAGACACCGGCCCGCAGTAGCCCGGCCAGCGGCGCCAGCCTCGAACAACCAGCGAGGCATCAGCCCACAGCAGCCCGCCCGAAGCGCCGCCTTTCGGCGCCTATCTGAGGCGTCAGCTTTCGGGTCCGCCCAAGGTGCGGAAGCCAGCCATCCGCCCCGCCTGCGCCCCCCTTGCTCCGGGCCGCCCCGGCATGGCCCGGGCCACCACAGTGAGCCTCATCAATGCGCCCGAGGCCGCACGAGGGCCGGAACGGAGCACCACAAGCCGTGCCTCTCGCGCTGTAGCCCCCACACGGCCTCTACGTGCCTTCGGGAAGGCAGACAGCCTGTTACCGGTCGCCCATGAGCACCAGAACGGGATGGGTGTCTAGACGTCCTCCCCGCCGGAAGGCTTGTGGCCGGGCGGTTCCTCCCGGCTGCCGTACATCGTGTCGTGCTGGATACGTGGCGAACACACCGACGCGGAAGGGCACGCACAGCGCCGTCCACCGTCGTCCAGGCGCACCGTCACCGTGTCGGCGGGGACGTTGTGCCCGGTCACGACCCCATCGCCCTGAGGCGTGCTCACCCGGCTTCCCGCGCGAGGCATCCTGTTCCGGCTCTCGACGTACAACGGGTGCTCGTACTTCAGGCAGCACATGAGCCGCCCACAAGCCCCCGCGATGCGCAACGGGTTGACCGGCAGGTCCTGGTCTTTGGCCATGCGCACGGACACGGGCTCGAAGTCCTTCAGGAACGTGGCGCAGCACAGGTCACGGCCGCAGGGACCGATGCCGCCCTGCAGCCGCGCCTCGTCCCTGGGACCGATCTGCCGCAGCTCGACCCTGGCCCGCAGGTTACGGGCCAGGTCGCGGACCAGGGCCCGGAAGTCGACCCGGTGAGGGGCCGAGAAGTAGACGGTGTAGACGTTGTCCTGGTCGAGATAGTCGATGCCGACGACCTTCATCGGCAGCGTGTGTCGTTTGATCAGCTTCTTGGACACGCTGCGGGCCTCGGCCCTGCGGCGTTTGTTGGACTCGTCACGCGAGAGGTGTTCCTCGCCCGCCGGCCCCTCGCACACGGGCAGACCGTCGATGTCCTCGCTCGTGTACTGCGGCGCCCACACACACTCCGCCACCTCGGGGCCCGAGTCGGTCGGCACCAGCACCTTGTCGCCGACCTTGAAGGTGTGCCCGCCCGGATCGAGGTAGTAGAGCCTCCCGTAGCGTGTGAAGCTCACGGCCATGATCATTCCCATGGGCTCGAGCTCGCCTCCCTGACGGCCTCGGGGGTTGTTACGGCCTACCGTTGCCACACTACGTGTGTCCGCCCGGTGAAAGTGAGGGGCGCCGAGCCCGATCTTGAATCAACCGCTCGTCTGGCAGTCCTGGCCCTTCGGCAGCGAGACCCGGTAGCGGGCCATGGCCAGAGCCGCGTCGATCAGACAACGGCGGTCGACGACGGATGCGACACCCCGTTGCTTCCTCAGGGTCTTGAGCAGCGCGCTCCAGTCACCGCGCTCCGACCTCATCTGCAACCGGTACGACTCCGGCATGTCCTCGACCTTGGTGGCGGCGAGCAGTGTCTTGTTGTCCTTGTAGCTGCGCTTGAAGTTCTCGTACGCCGTCGACCGATCCTCGAAGAAGAAGGACTTGACCTGCTTGGACGCGCGCAGGAGTGCGTCGATCTCGTCCTTCTGTTTGGTCGTGGCCCCCTTGCCCTCCTTCACGATCTTCTCGCCGTCCGCCGCGCGTTCGGCACCGCAGGCGGGCAGCGCCGAACCGTCGGCGCAGAGGAAGACGCTGATCTGAGCGTCGGATGCCGGAAGGGAAGCCGCAGAGGGCACCAAGTCGATGTCCTCGATCCCAGGGGTTGGGGCGAGTGCCTGCTTCACCCGCACCGGATCCGTGCCGGGCTCAAGCTGCAGCCGGAACGAAGCACGCAGGTCGTCGACCGTCACCGCGTCGAGCAACCGCTGATTGTGCGCGAAATCGCGCCGGAAGCTCTCGAAGGCTTCGGCTTGGTCCACATACATGAGCGAGGTGAGGCCGGGGACCTCCTCCGCCGCCTTTTGGATCGACTTCACCTGATCAAGCGTGACGCCATGCCCTTGACAGGACGGCGCCTTCCCGCTCGCCGACCTCGAACAGAGGAAGATCGACATCTCCAGCGCGTCGGCCTGACCGCCGGTGGGGCCGGTCAGCGTCGCCACATGCTCGTCACCTCGCACGCCCAGCCAGACGGCGGTCGTCGCCCCCGCGAGCACCACCGCCACGGCTGCGCTCACCAGCCGGAGATCCACCCGGCTCCGGCGCCGCTCGGGCGTGCGCAGCGGCTTGAGCGCGCCGGTGTCCACGGTCGCGCCGGCCTCGACGAGCGCGGCACGAAGTCTGTCTTCCATCGGGCTGTTCATGATTCCTCCCCAAGCGCCCGGCCGAGGGCAGCGAGCCCTCGCGCGATCGTGGACCTGGCCGTGCTCGCGTTGACGCCCATGGTCGCGGCGACCTCCTGGTCGGACAGGTCGAAGTAGTAGCGCAGGGTCAGCGCCTCACGCTGCCTGCGCGGCAGCTCCCGCAGGGCGAGCAGCACCTCCCGCCGCTCCTCGCCCAGCAGCGCGGCGCTCTCCGCCGACCAGACCGGCGGCTCGTAGGGCACCGCCCGCCGGAACACCGTCGCCCGTCTGCGCAGGACGGAACGGCACCCGTTGAGCACGGCGGAACGCACGTAGGCCAGCGCCTTGTCGGCATCGCGCAGACGGGCCCGGCCCGCGTGCGTCCGTGCGAACGCCTCCTGTACGACGTCTTCGGCGGTGGCCTGATCGCCGACCATGATCAGGGCAAGCCGCACGAGGCCCACATGATGCTCGGCGAAGATCGATGCCACATCGACCCGTTGCCGCGCCAGGGCCTGTTGTTGGGAGAGCAGTTCGACTTCCACGCTACAGAGACGCTTCGCGGGCTCACTTGCTGCTCCGGTCACCCAGCTATCTTTTCGCTCTCCTGAAAAGCGAGAAGGCGGAAGCCGCACACCGTCCGCACAGCCTCTCCCACCAGGTCACCCCTCGGACGGCACCGAACCCCGCACACCGCCACCAGCACAACGACGGCCCCGCATCGAGCCACCCAACAGGCGGCCCACCGACCTGATCGCCAGGCTCGACGCCACCACTACCGCAGGCCGCCCCCGAACGCAGGCCGCCGCAGCCAGGCCCCTGAGGCAAGCCACCCCAGGCGAAGCCTCAAGCAGCCACCACAGGCAGTGGCCGGGATCGGCTCAGGCCGCCCCGCGCAGCGACAACATCATCGCCTCCACCGCCATCTGCGGATTGACGTTGGCCCCCAGCCGCTCCCGGCACCGCATGATCGCGTCGATCCGCCGCAGTGTCTCCTCCGGCGTGGACGACCTGGCGAGCTGGTCGAGATCGAACCGGATGTCGTCGTTGGCCAGCTCCACCCCCGCCCCGAACTGCATGGCCAGCACGTCGCGGTAGAACGACACCAGCTCCAGCAGCGCGGCGTCGAGCGAATCGCGTTTGATGCGGGTGGCCCGGGACTTCTGCCGGTCCTCCAGCTCCTTGAGCGCGCCCGCCCCGCCGCGCACCAGCCCCCGGTTGAGCCCCTTGCCCGTGGACCCCTCGCCGTAGAGCTTGCGCAGCTCGGCCGTCTCGTTCTCGTTGAGCGCGGCCGTGGCCGCCGCGGCCTCTTCCTCTGCCGTCTTGACCAGGCGTTCGGCGGCGGACACGCACTCGCCCACCCCGGTCAGCGAGCGCGGGATGCCGAGCACGGCCTCCCGCCGGTGGCGGGCGCCCTCGTCGAGGGCCAGTGACCGCGCCCTGCTGATGTGTCCCTGCGCGGCACGGGCGGCGAACGCGGCGGTCTCCCACGGCACGCTGTCGCGCGTGGCCAGCACGTGCGCGACGGCCTCGGTGGACGGCGTGGTCAGCGTGACCTGGCGGCAGCGCGACCTGATGGTGATCATGAGGTCGTCGGGGGCCGGCGCGCACAGCAGCCAGACCGTGCGCGGCGGCGGCTCCTCGATGGCCTTGAGCAGGGCGTTGGCCGCCGACTCCGTGGCGCGGTCGGCGTCTTCGAACAGGATGACCCGCCAGCGGCCCTGAGTGGGGGCGCCCGCGGCCCGCAGGATGAGCTCGCGGGTCTGCTTGACGCTGTAGGACAGCCCCTCAGGACGTACGGACTCCAGGTCGGGGTGGGAGCCGATCAGCACCTGGTGGCACTGGTCGCAGTGGCCGCAACCGGCGTCGGGGCACAGCAGCGCGGCGGCGAAGGCGCGCGCGGCCTGCTCCCGGCCCGAGCCGGGCGGGCCGGTGAACAGCCAGGCGTGCGTCATGCCGGCGCCGCGACCGCCCTTGACGGCCTCGCCGGCCGCCGCAGCGGCCCGCGACAGCACGGAGATCGCCTGGTCCTGCCCGACGAGGTCATCGAAAACTGTCACGGCGTAAGGCTAGTCGCGGATGGCGGGCATCGTGCCCGTGGCGTCTTCGGACTCCCGGGGCACCGGGTCGGGCAGGATCTCGCGGATGCGGTCCTGGATCTGGCGGGTCAGCACCTCGGGCGGCATCGTGCCGTCGACCACGAGGTAGCGGCCGGGATCGGCGGCGGCCAGCGCGCGGAACTCCTTGCGCACCCGCTGGTGGAACTCCAAAGGCTCGGACTCGATGCGGTCGGCCGCTCCGCCCAGCCGGGTCAGCCCCACCTCGGGTGGCGTGTCGATGAGCACGGTCAGATGCGGCACGAGGCCGCCCGTCGCCCAAGCGTTGATCTTGGACACGTCTTCGGGATCGAGCGCCCGGCCGGCGCCCTGGTAGGCCAGTGACGAGTCGACGTAGCGGTCGCTGATCACCAGCGAGCCCCGGTAGAGCGCCGGGCGGATCACCTTCTCGACGTGCTCGGCCCGGTCGGCCGCGTAGAGCAGGGCCTCCGAACGGGCCGACAGACCTCGCTCGGCAGCGTCGAGCAGGATGGCCCGCAGCCGCATGCCGATCTTGGTGGAGCCGGGCTCCCGCGTCTGGACCACGTCGTAGCCCTGGTCGCGCAGCCAGATGGCGATCAGCCGCGACTGGGTCGTCTTGCCCGAGCCCTCGCCGCCCTCGAACGCCATGAACAGCCCCGGCACGTGCTCGGCCGGCTCGGCGGGGTAACGCTCGCCGCGCACCGCCGCGATCAGGTCGGCCGACAGCGAGACGCCCTGCCTGTCGTCCATGTGGCGCAACGCCAGGATCCCGACGGCCATCGCGAGCCCGCCGCCGATGACCAGCACCAGGTTGGTGCCGTCGAAGCGGTAGGCGATGGCGCCGAGGCCGAACTGGTGGGCGCCGAAGAGCGCCGCCAGCGGGTTGGCCACCGCCACCACGAGCAGCAGGGTGACCCGCGCCGTGGACTGCAGGAACGAGAACGTGCGCCCGCGCAGCGCGTCTTCGACCTCCAGCCCGATCAGGGTGTAGCCGATGATCCACGCGATGCCCGCGCACGCCCCGAGCAGCACGGTCAGCATGACCACGATCGGCAGGTTGTGGATCAGCGCGATGGCCACGAGCACCACCCCGGCCACGGTGATGGCCAGGCCGAACAGCCGCCGCCGCGACAACCCGTGCAGCAGCCTGAGGCCGACGAACATGCCCAGCGCCATGCCGACGAAGACCGCGCCGAACACGACGCCGTAGGCCGCGTCGCCGCCACCGAGGGCCACCACGTAGATCTTGGCCACGCCGACCACGGCCCCACCCGCGGCGAACGCGCCGAGCATGCCGATGATCAGGCCGCGCACGAGCCGGTTGCCGCCCACGAACCGCCAGCCCTCGACGACCTGCTTGAGCACCGAGGGCGTCGAGATCGCGCCGTCGCGCTTGGGGATGCCGCGCAACGTGAAGATCAGGAAGGCCGACACCAGGTAGGCCAGGGAGTTGACGATCAGCGCCGGAGCGGTCGGGTCCATGCCGTTCAGCAGCGGCAGGACGCTGCGCCCCATGTCGCCGACCAGGGACAGCGCGGCGAACAGCAGGGCCGCGATCGGCGCGCTGCCGTAGGTGACCAGCAGGTTGAGCCGGTTGGCGGACTCGAGCTGGTCCTTGGGCACCAGGTTGGGCACCGTGGCGTCCTTGGCCGGGACCCAGAACAGGTTGACGCACTCGACCAGGACGGTCGCGACGATCACCCACTGGTAGGTGCCGATGAGGGGGATCGACAACACGACCGCGAACCTGGCCAGGTCCGCGGTGAACATGGTCAGCCGCCGGTCGAACCGGTCGGCGAACACCCCGGCCAGCGGCCCGAGCAGCACCGCGGGCAACATCTTGGCGATGAACACGCCGCCCACGGCCAGCGACTGCATGCGGTAGTCGCCCTGGTTGAGGTTTCCGGCGAGGGCGGTCAGGGCCAGGAGGTTGAGCCAGTCGCCCAGACTGCACACCGACATGGCCGTCCAGAGACGGCGGAACGGCGCATGGGCCAGCACATGTGCAGCGCGCCTAGGGGCAGTCATGATTTCAGCGTATCCAGGTGTCGGCCGGACATGGGAAGGCAGGAGACAACGCGGAATTACCCGCTTGTCCGTGGCTGAGGGTATTACGTTCGCGGGTCGGCGTGCAGGTTACCCGTGTGGAATATGCCACCGAAAACATCGTCAATTCATTACTCCGGCCTCTTGCCTGATCTCCTCCACCAGAGGGAACCAGGCGGCGCGGACGGCGGCCGGCAGGGCCAGCTCGCCCCAGAGCTCGACGAGCAGCGCACCGTCGACGTGGTCGAGCAGGTCGGCGGGGCCGCCCTGGGTCAGCAGCGCCGAGTAGGCCGCCCGGCGCTGCTCGCGATCGGCCAGGTCGTAGACCCGGCCGCCGAACCGCAGGACGCCCAGCGCCGCGGCCACCGGCAGCCGCCTCAGACGGCTCGGGACGTGGAAGCTGCGCCCGCCCGCCGACTTCACGGCGAACTCGACCTTGGGCTCAAGGGCCAGCCGGAACCCGGCCGCGTCGAGGATGCGCCCGGCCGTCTCCAGCGTCGGCGACTTCCTGCCGTGCTCGTAGGCCGACAGCGTGGTGCGCGAGGTGCCGCTCCTGCTGGCCAGCGCCTTCTGGTTCATGCTCGCCGCGTGGCGCGCCTGCCTGAACAGCAGCCCGCCGCGCCTGGCCCAGAAGGCGACGTCGGGCGCGAGCGAAGCCGCCTGGCGCAACGCCCCTTCGGCCGGGGAGGACACCATGCTCACCTCCTGCGAGTATCCGGTCGGATACTACGCCAAGATGACACCACGTGGCGACCGTGTCGCGCAAAGTCAGGAGTGCAGCTCAAGCATAGTGATCTCCGGCGGCGCGCCGACGCGTACCGGCGGTCCCCAGAACCCCGCGCCCCTGGTGACGTACACCTGCACGCCGTCGATCGTGGCCAGACCCGACACGACGGGCTGCTGCAGGCCCACCACCAGGTTGAACGGCGCGATCTGGCCGCCGTGCGTGTGTCCCGACAGCTGCAGGTCGACGCCGAAGCCGGCCGCCTGGTCCACCTGTACGGGCTGGTGGGCGAGCAGCACGGTGGAGCGCCCAGGCGTCCGTCCGCCGAGCGCCTCGGCGAAGTCGGGCCCGTCGCCCACGGCCTCGCCGTTGAGGTCGTTCACCCCGGCCAGGTCCAGTACGGCGCCCTGGTGGCTGATCTCCACGCGCTCGTTACGCAACGAGCGAACGCCGAGCTGGTCGAGCTCCTCGATCCATTCCTGGGGGCCGTTCTGGGTGTAGTACTCGTGATTACCGGTCACGAAATATGCCCCGTAGCGGGACTCAAGGCTTTTGAGCGGCTTGGCGAGGGCACCCAACTGGGCCACGGACCCGTCCACCAGGTCGCCGACGATGGCCACCACGTCGGGACGCAGGCCGTTGATCATCCTGACGATGCGCTCGGTGTGGCCGACGCCCGTGAGCGGGCCCAGGTGGATGTCGCTCACCACGGCGAAGCGCAGGCCGTTCAGCCTCGGGTCGAGCTTGGGCAGCCGGACCCGCACCGGCTCCAGCACCGGGTCGCCCAGGGCGCTGGTCATGCCGTAACCGACCGTGCCGAGCGCGCCGACCCCGGCCACCGCCGCGGTGGTGCGTCCCAGGAAGAGCCGCCTGCTCATGGTCGGCGCGGGGGCGGACGCAACGGCGGGCTCAGTGGCAGGCCCAGTGGCAGGCCCAGTGGCAGGCTCGGACGGCGCGGGGGCGGACGCCACCGCCGGGACCGGCTCCTGCACCGGGCTCGCCACCGCCACCGCCCCGCGCTCGCCCCTGCGGATGAGCATCGACGCGACGGCCCGCGGCACCTCCAGCACGAGCAGGAAGACCACGAGGTAGAACATCAGCGCCACCCACAGGTAGCCCGGCCAGGCCAGCCAGTTGCCCAGCTCCATCCGCGTGCCCGCGAACGCGGCCACCACGAGCAGGACGAGCCCGACCAGGCCCCAGGTCAGCGCCTTGCGGGCGCGCCCGGGGCGGGTCGCGGAGCGCACCATCCGATGCCACAGATAAAAGTGCGCCCCCACGACGAGAGCGACGAAGACCAGCGCGATCACACGTCGATGCTACTTACGATTTGGCCGCCGGCTTCTTCGCGGTCGTCTTCTTCGCCGGGGCCTTCCGCGTGGTCTTCTTCGGCGCGGGCGCCCGATCGCGGCGCTCGGCCAGCAGCTCGGCGGCCCGTTCGATGGTGATGTCCTCGACCGTGTCACCCTTGCGCAGCGACGCGTTCGTCTCGCCGTCGGTCACGTAGGGGCCGAAACGCCCCTCCTTGACCACGACCGGCTTCTTCGACGCCGGATCGTCGCCCAGCTCCCGCAGCGGCGCCGCCGCGGCGGCCCGCCGCCCGCGCTGCTTGGGCTGCGCGAACAGCTCCTTGGCCTGCTCGATCGTGACCGTCAGCAGGTCCTCTTCCGAGGTGAGCGAGCGGGAGTCGGTGCCCTTCTTGATGTACGGCCCGAACTTCCCGTTGTGCGCCACGACCTCCTCGCCGTCGAGCTCGCCCACCACCCGGGGGATGGCCAGCAGCTTGAGGGCGTCGTCGAGGGTGATCGTGTCCAGGGACATCGTCTTGAACAGGGAGCTGGTGCGCGGCTTGGGGGCGTCTGCCTTCTTCGTCCGCTTCTTCGGCGTCTCGTCCTCGGCCGGCTCGGGCAGGATCTCCGTCACGTACGGCCCGTAGCGGCCGTCCTTGGCCACGACCATGTGCCCGCTCACGGGGTCGCGCCCCAGCTCGCGGTCGCCGGTCGGCCGCGAGAACAGCTCCTCGGCCTTCTCCGCCGTCAGCTCGTCGGGCGTGGTGTCCTCGGGCACGTTGACTCGCGCGCCGTCTCTGTCCAGGTACGGCCCATAACGCCCGACCCGCAGGACGATGTCCGTCCCCTTGATCGGGAACGAGCTGATCTCCTTGGCGTCGATGTCACCGAGGTCGGTGACCATCTCCTTCAGGCCCTCGTCGCCGTCGCCCGCGCCGTAGTAGAAGCGCTGCAGCTCGGGCACCCGCTCGGCGCGGTCGTTGGCGATGTCGTCGAGCACCTTCTCCATCTCGGCCGTGAAGTCGTAGTCGACCAGGTTGCCGAAATGCTGCTCAAGCAGGTTGACCACGGCGAAGGCCAGGAAGGACGGCACCAGCGCGGTACCCTTCTTGAACACGTAGCCGCGGTCGAGGATCGTGCCGATGATCGACGCGTACGTCGAGGGCCGCCCGATCTCGCGGTCTTCCATCTCCTTGACCAGCGAGGCCTCGGTGTAGCGGGCCGGCGGCTTGGTGGAGTGGGCGGCCACGTCGAGCCGCGACACGGTCAGCGCGTCGCCCTCGGCCAGGTTGGGCAGCCGCTTCTCGGAGTCGTCGCGGTCGGTCGAGGGGTCGTCGGCCCCCTCCACGTACGCCTTGAGGAACCCGTAGAAGGTGATCGTCCGGCCCGAGGCGCTGAACTCGACGTTCTCGCCGGCGGCCGAACTGCCGATCACCTTGACGCTGATCGACTCGCCGACCGCGTCCTTCATCTGCGAGGAGACGGTGCGCTGCCAGATCAGCTCGTAGAGGCGGTACATGTCGCCGGAGAGGTTGGCCTCGCCCGGCGTGCGGAACTCCTCGCCGGAGGGCCGGATCGCCTCGTGGGCCTCCTGCGCGCTCTTGACCTTGCTGGTGTAGACGCGCGGCTTGTCGGGTACGTACGCGGCGCCGTAGAGCTTGATGGCCTGCGAGCGGGCGGCCGCGATCGCGGTCTCCGACAGCGTGATGCTGTCGGTACGCATGTAGGTGATGAAACCACCCTCGTACAGCCGCTGGGCCACCTGCATCGTGTACTTGGCGGAGAAGCCCAGCTTCCGGCTGGCCTCCTGCTGCAATGTGGTCGTCCGGAACGGCGCGTACGGCTTGCGCGTGTACGGCTTGCGCTCGACGGACCTGACCGAGAACGACGTGCCCTGGAGCCGCCCGGCCAGCTCACCGGCGGCGGCCTCGGACAGGTGCAGCACGTCGGCCGTCTTGAGCTGCCCGGTGCTGGCGAAGTCGCGCCCCTGGGCCACCCTCTTGCCGTCGACCGAGGTCAGCGTCGCGGTGAAGTCACGCGGCCGCTCCTCGGGCTTGCCCGAGTCGAACAGCGCCTGCAGGTCCCAGTAGTGGGCGGAGGTGAACGCCATGCGCTCCCGCTCACGCTCCACCACCAGCCGCGTCGCCACCGACTGCACCCGGCCGGCCGACAGCCGCGGCTTGACCTTCTTCCACAGGACCGGGCTGACCTCGTAACCGTAGAGCCGGTCGAGGATGCGGCGGGTCTCCTGGGCGTCGACCAGGCGGAGGTTGAGGTCGCGCGGGTTCGCGACGGCGTCGCGGATCGCCTGCGGCGTGATCTCGTGGAACACCATGCGGTGGACGGGCACGGTCGGCTTGAGCACCTCGCGCAGGTGCCAGGCGATCGCCTCGCCCTCCCGGTCCTCGTCAGTGGCCAGGTAGAGTTCGTCAGCGCCCTTCAACAGCTGCCGCAGCTTGCTGACCTGCGCCTTTTTGTCGGGGTTGACGACGTACAGCGGCTCGAACTCGTGCTCGACGTTCACGCCAAGGCGCGCCCAGGACTCCTTCTTGAAGGCCTCGGGGATGTCGTCGGCCCGCTCCGGCAGGTCACGGATGTGGCCGATGCTGGACTCGACGGTGTAGCCGGCGCCGAGGTATTTCTCGATCGTCTTCGCCTTGGCGGGCGACTCGACGATCACCAGGCGTGTTCCGCCGGAGCTGCCGTTCTTGGCTGGCACGCTGCTTCCTACCTCACTGTTCGCTTGCAATCCCCCTGCCGGGAGTCGGCATAGATCTGAAAGGTAACCCGACTCGCGGAAATTTCCTTCCCCCGGGCTACCCACTAGCTTCCGGGTCCACCCACAAGCACGCAGAATAAGCCCCATCGAGCGGCATGGCGCCCTGACTCACCCTGGAGACTAATCGTTGTGCTCGACTACTCCTACATGGATATCTTCATTCCGCGCGACCTCACTCGCGAAGCCGCACGTCAACTGCTGACCGAACATGCAGAGTACGGCCAGTGGGAGCTCGCGCGGGTGCGGGTGCACCCCGACGGGAGCCGGCACGTACGGCTGCGACGCAAGGTCATCCGTGTCCGCAGCACGCTCTGAGCCTGGACATGGCTTTGCCCGCTCCGGGCCGCGCCCCCGGAACGGGCAAAGCATCTATCGCCTACCGCTCCCAGGCGGTGGAGCGGTAGCGGTATCTGTGGCTACCGACCTATGCCGTATATCTACTTACGGCCGAACCGGAACCGGCGGGCGGTCGCGAACAGCGTGGCCGAGGCGGCGAACATCGAGCCGAGCAGCAGCGCGAGCAGCGAGCTGGAGTTCATGCCGGTGAGACCGGCGGGCTGGGCGGCGCTCATCAGGCCCAGGTTGCCGACCGGCAGGCCGCCGGTGGCGGAGGTCACGGCGCCGCCGACCGGGGTGGAGGAGAGCAGGTCGGTGGCCGGGGAGAGCGGCGACGAGGGACGGGCCGGCCCCCTGCGCACGTTGTCGGACCTGTCGGCCATGTGACGCTTGCCGGGCCGGACGGGCACCCGCTTCTCCCAGGACCTGGCCGGCATGTCCACCTCGCCGGGCCTCGCCTGCGCCGGACCCTGCACCGGAGCCTGCGCCTGGCCGGGAAGGCCGGGCAGCTCGGGCAGGGCGGGCAGGCCCAGGGTCTTGGACGCGTCGTCCACGAGCGGCAGCGAGGACAGGCCGCCGCCGACCGGCAGGCCAGAGCCCTGGAGCTGCTGCGTCACGTTGCCGGGAACCGGCAGGCCGCCCGCCTTCGGCAGGCCGCCGACGTCGGGCAGCCCGGGCACGGCGCCGGTGCCGTTGACACCGTTGAGCGCCGGGACGGCGGGCACCGCGGGCAGGAGCCCGCTCTTGGCCGCCGCCTGGTGGCCGGTGGAACGCAGGAACTGGTTGTAGCCGCCGCCCGGGTTGCCCGGCTTGCCGACGTGCGAGCCGCCCAGGCAGCCCGCCGCGGCGTCGCCCAGCACGGCCACGGCGTTGCCGCAGACGTTGACCGGGGCCGTGATCGGCGCGATCGCCTGGTTGCCGCTCAGCACGCCCGAACGCCCGGAGGTCGTGTTGCCGCCGCCGCCCACACCGTTGTGCGGCCAGACGGCCGCGCCGCCCTTGCAGTGGGCGGTGGAGGCGCCGAGCACCGCGGCCGCGTTGCCGCAGACGTTGAGCGGGGCGGTGATCGGGGCCACGACCTGGTTGCCCGCCCCGACGCCCGACTGCCCGGAGGTGTGGTTGCCGCCGGCGCCCCGGCCGCCGTTCTTGACCGAGACGACGCCCCTGCACCCGGCGAACGCCTTGCCGAACGCGGCCACCGCGTTGCCGCAGACGTTGATCGGAGCCGTGATCGGCGCGATCGCCTGGTTGCCGCCCAGCACGCCCGAACGCCCGGAGGTGGTGTTGCCGCCCGCCCCCGAACCGGCGCGGGTGTTCAGCACCGTCGCGCCGCCCCGGCAGTTGGCCACCGCGTTGCCGACGGCGTTGCCGCAGGCCGTGATGGGCAGGGTGACTGGGGCGATCACCTGGTTGCCGCTGCCCGCGCCGTAACGCCCGTCGGTGTCGTTGCCCGTGGAGCCCGGCGCGGCCATGTGGTGCAGCCAGCCGCCACCGCCCGAGTTGGTCACGCTGGCGCCGCCCTGGCAGCCCGCGAACGCCCGCCCGAACACCGCCACCGCGTTCCCGCAGATGTTGATCGGCCCGTTGACCGGCGCGATCACCTGGTTGCCGCCCAGCGCGGAGGAGCGCCCGGACGTACGGTTGCCGCCCGCGTTGCCGACGCCGCTGTTGTGCACGGAGGCGCCGCCCTTGCAGCCCGCGGTCGCGTCGCCGAAGATGGCCAGCGCGTTGCCGCAGGCGTTGATCGGAGCCGTGATCGGCGCCGTGAGCTGGTTCCCGCCGATGAGGCTGGAGTCGCCCGAGGTCTGGTTGCCCCCGGCGCCGCCCTTGCCCTTGTTGTGGACGGTCGCGCCGCCCCGGCAGCCCGCGTCCGACTTGCCGAACAGGGAGACCGCGTTGCCGCAGGCGTTCAGCGGCGCGGTGATCGGCGCGTTGACCTGGTTGCCGCCCAGCACGCTGGAGTTTCCGGAGGTGCGGTTGGGGATGTCGCTCGGGCCGACGTTCTCGACCGAGGCACCGCCCTGGGAACCGGCGGACGACTGGCCGGCCGCGCCGACGGCGTTGCCGCTGATGTCGATGGGCAGGTTGATCGGCAGGTTGACCTGGTTGCCGCCGCCGACGGAGGAGTCTCCCGAGGTGTCGGCGATGGCCGCGCTGCTGCCGAACGACATGACCGCGACCGCCAGAAGGGCCGCAGGAGTAGATGCTTTAGCCCACGTACGCATGGTGAATGCTCCTAGTGGTTCTTGGGGGGATAGCTGAAACGGTTCGCGGGCAGCCGAGGCCGTGCGAGGTCGCACACAACGGTGGCCTCGGATTCGCGAACAGGTTGACTGACGTCTCACCCGCCGACGGAGGGGATCTGACCACGCTCCGCCGTCGCTCTCCGGACGGAACGTCCGGGGCGTGTTGAGATGGCGGGATCAGTCAGGTGAGAAGGAAGGGTCGTCCGCCGCTGTGCGGACGACGGGGGGCAGCACACGCGCCATGACGGCGGACTGGTACTGCAGCCGCGGGTCGACACCGGACCGCGCGACATCCCCCATACCGGGCCCGAACGGGCCGCTGCCACCACCGTTGGGCACCAGTCCATCGGTGTCCAAGATCTTTCCGGCGGAGGATGGTGGTGGCAGGCCAGGATCCTGCTGGCTGTTGAGACCGTCCACGGTGCGGCCCGCCATCGCCTCGGCGTTGTCCGACGCCGAGAGGTAGGCGGGGACCGAAAGCGGAGCGGGGGCCGCGTCGGCGGCTCCTGTGGTGGCCGCGGTGGCATCCGCGGCCGCCGGAGCGGCGGACATGGCTCCGAACACGACGGCGAGCAGCCATCCGGCCGCCACGAGGGCGCCCATCGTGACTGCCCGCACGACAACCCTGCGGGCACCGGCCGCGAACCGCGCCATCCGGTCGGCCCGCTCGGCGGTCGTGTCCTGCTCCGGGAGCGTCGTGGGCACGCGGCGCACAGCGAGGGACGACGCCCTCGACTGCCCGACCTTCGTGCGTGCCACGTGACCTCCCAGCTTCCGGAACCGGCCTCACGTCGTGAGGCCGGTCCGTGGACTCACCCCTCAACGATCTGTAACCGTAGCAGCACCCAAAGTTGCCGCAAGGGCTTTTCAGCAGAGACCCCGAAAATGGCCAAGGACACGCTGGCCCGCTTCACGGAACTCACCTGGGAGGGTCATCCGGACGGTCCGGCGGTGCCGGCGGCGAGCCGCAGGAGAGGCGGCGCCTCTCCCCTGTGCCGATACTTGGTATGACTCACCCCCCAGAGTTTGCTAACCTTACGGAGCCGACGCGAGATGACGGTCCCGCGTGCAGGCACCAAGTCCGGGTGGCGGAATAGGCAGACGCGCTAGCTTGAGGTGCTAGTGCCCAGTGATGGGCATGGGGGTTCAAGTCCCCCCTCGGACACTATGAAGGCCCTGAGAATGTGCAGGTCACAGGCTCGGGGCTTTTTCATTTCTGCCTCCAGAACGAGCCGTGATACTCCGCTGATACTTGTGGGCCTGAGCACGAGGGTTACGCGCTCTCGACCAGGGCCGCGAACCAGTCGGCGGCCTCTCGCTGATTGCCGGGCATGACATGAGCGTAGACCCGCAGAGTGATCGCGGGATCGGCGTGGCCGAGCCGCTCGGAGACCACCTTCACGGGCTTGCCGCCCATGAGGAGGATCGTGGCATGGGTGTGGCGGAGGTCGTGCACGCGGATGCGGGGCAGCGCCTCACGACCGGCCTTCTCGAAGGCCCTCGCGCAGCGCCCGAGCTGGTCCTGAAAACCGCGCGAGAACCGCTCGGGGTGCCGGTGGTTGCCCTCCTGGTCGCCGAAGACGAGCGCGTCGTCCCTGGCGAGCTGTAGTGCCATCCCGCCCCGCTCGCGCTTGTAGGCCCTGAGTAACGCGACGGTGGCCGAGTCAAGATCGACCACGCGGGGCTTGGCGGTCTTGGTGTCGCCCTCCTTCACGACGGCACCCTCCCCCTTGATCCGCACGACGCCCACCGACCGGCGGACGCTGATCGTCCCGGCCTCCAGGTCGACGTGCCGCCACCGCAGCGCGAGCAGCTCACCGCGGCGCATGCCGGTGTGCGCCAGGAGGTGCCAGGCGACGTGAAGGTGGCTGTGATCGCGCGACCAGGCCAGGAAGTCCTTGAGCTGGACAGTCGTCCAGGGGTGCATCTCGGGGGCCTTGGCCTGCTTGGCTGTGGGCGGCTTAGCCTTGTCCGCCGGGTTGCGGGCCAGCAGGCCGGCGTCCACGGCCTCCGACAGCGCGGCGCTCAGGATGGTGTGGACGTACCGGACGGTGCGAGCCGACAGCCCTTCGCCAGCCTTATGGTCCTTCCGGCCGCTCTCCTCCAGGTAGCGGTAGTGCGCGGTCAGCTTCGGCCCGGTGAGGGCCGCGAGGGTTGCTTTGCCGATGTCGTACGGCTTGAGGTGGAGCCGGATGTTCTTCTTGTAGCTCGCCAGGGTGGACGATTCGAGCCTGAGCCCAGCGACCCACTCGTCGAGGTAGGCCCCGAGGGTCTGCTTGCTGGGCTGGACGAACTCGCCCTTGTCCACCTTGCCGAGGGCCTCGCGCAGGGCCTTCTGCGCGTCCGTCTGAGTCAGCCACGGCTGGTTGTTCTCGTCGCGGCGCCGCAGGACCTGCTTGGCCGACCCGTCCGGCAGCGTGGCCATGAACTTGATGCCGTACCGTAACTGCCCCTTGGACAGCTTGTAGCTGAAGACCGACCCTTCCCCGGGCGATCGTCTCCGCTTGGTCGGACTGCTCACTCGATCTCCTCCGTTTCGTCATCCATCAACAGGTCGATGTGGTCCAGTTCGTCAGGCAGCGGCGGTATCGCCGTCCATCCGAGGCGGCGCAACTCCTTCCGGGTCCTGGCGATCTCGTATTCAAAATGGCCGGCCAGTTTGTCGTTGGCCTCCGCCGCTTCAAGGCGAGCACGACGGACGCCCTCGGTCTCCGCCTCCTTCGCGACCTGCCGCTGATGGGCGGCCAGCTTGACCGCTAGTCGCCGCTCGCTGATGTAGCGCTGGTTCTGGCGCAGCAGATCGAGTGGGCGTACCTCCTCACGCCAGACGAGTTCGTCCTTGCCCATGAGCTTTCTCGGCGAAGATGGGTTGCCTTCCTCACGCCGATACAGGGGCGCGCTGCCCACGAACCAGTCGAAGGCGTCCCATACCGTCGCATCGACGCCGGGCGCCATTTCGATCATCTCCGTCCGCCCCAAGGGGAACAGGAGCAGGATCGGGGGGACCCTCAGCACTCGCGCCAGAACCACGACCTCGGCCACGCTGACGGTGGGCCGCCGGCCGTTCTCGAAGTTGGCGAGCACCGACCGGGCGATGGGAAACCCCGCCTCTTCGCATGCATCGGCGAGCTGCTGCGCGCTCAGCCCCCGACGCTGCCGATGTCGGCGTACTTCCCCGGCGATCATGCGGGCCAGGTCGCCCGCCCACTCGTCTTGTGACACACAAGCACAATATGGCCCAAGTTGACATCCCGCAAGCGGCTCTGCATCATCATGATCGTGCATGACAACTTCCCTAAGACCTGTCACCTCGGAGCACAACGCTCGGAGGACTGGCTTACCTCGGCCGAATTGGCCTGTCTCGCCCGCGTATCCCTCAGCACGGTCCGCCGATGGGCACGCAACGGCATCGGTCCTCGGCCTCACCGCGTCGGGCCACGCCTGGTCCGGTACCACCGGCCGGAGGTGGAGACATGGCTGACCGGCACAAGCAAGAAGGGAGAGGGCGCATGACGATCGAGGAACTCGGCGACAAGCTGTTCGCCACCGTGCCCGAGGTCGGTCGCATTCTGCGTGCCGACGAGCGCACCATCCGGAAGGCCATCGGGGAGGGGCAGATCCCTGCCACCAAGGTCGGGGCGATCCACCGCGTTCCGGTCGCCTGGCTACGCGGTCAGGCCCTGCTCAACGCCCCTGAGATCGAAGTCGAGGTCATCAGCAGTGCAGCGTGACATAGAGAGAGGCGCCCCTCGCCACAAGGAGCGCCCCCAGAGTTCGGCAGCCTTCAGCAGCCCCGATCACCCCAGCGTACCCGTCGACGAGCTTCGCCGCCTGCTCAGCGACCTGGAGGAACAGCACCAGCGGGAGCGTGACGCCTTCCGGCAGGGGTACCTCCTCGGTTTCACCGCCGGCGAGGAGACTGGATACGGCCGCGCCGAGAACGACATGGCCGTCTACTGGGCCGCTATCGCCCGCAAGGTTCGTGCCACTGCCGACATGCCGTCCTACCGCGAACTCGAACTCGTCCGGTGGGACGGGCCGCGTGAACGGTTCCGCCAGGGCCGGCCGGGTGACCGCCCGCGCCGTCACGAGCGAGGTGTGGCATGAGCATGACTCCGGCAGAACTGGGCGCTGGAGACGCCGTACGGGCTGCCATTCTCGGGGATCCCGAACCGGCGAAGCCTCGGCGACTTCACGTCACCCGTGCCTCGCTGATCGAACCCGAACTTCTGGACTGGGCATGGCGCGACGGGGACGCTCATCGCATTCCGGCTGGCGCGCTCACTGTTGTCGCTGGCCGTGAAGGCACAGGCAAGAGTTCCTTCGGTATCTGGCTCGCGGCCTGCATCACCCGCGGGACTCTCCCCGGAACGTTCTACGGCACCCCGCGATCGGTGCTCTATGTCGCGGTCGAGGACTCGTGGGCGCACACCCTCGTCCCCCGCCTGATCGCGGCAGGAGCAGACCTGGACCTCGTGTATCGAGTCGAGGCGGTCGAGGCGGAGGGCGTCCACGGTACGGTCAGCCTGCCTCGCGACAACGAGGAACTGCGCGAAGTCATCGCCGAGCACGACGCCGCCCTCGTCGTCCTGGACCCCCTCATGTCGTTGATCGGGGGCGGGATCGACACCCACAAGGAACGCGACGTCCGCAAGGCGCTGGATCCACTTGCTCGTGTCGCCGACAAGACCGGCGCAGTCCTCCTCGGGATCGCACACTTCAACAAGAGCAGCGGGACCGACGCCTCCTCGCTGATCACAGGCTCTGGCGCCTTCAAGAACGTCGCCCGCGCGGTGTTCGGATTCGCCCGGGACCCTGACGACGGCACGCGAGTGATGACCCAGAGCAAGAACTCGCTCGGCGGTGAGGACGCCTTGCCGTCCCTGGCCTACGCCATCGAACAGGTGGAGATCGAAACCCGCAAAGGCCCCACGGGCGTGGGCCGCCTCGTCTTCAAGGGCGAGACGGATCGCAGCGTCTCGGAGATCCTCGGCCAATCGCTGAGCGGCGAGGAGCGCCAGGAGAAGATGACGGCGGTCGAGTTCCTGAAGGCCCGTCTGGCAGGCGGCCAGAAGGTCCCCACACGGGAGATCGAGGACGAGGCCACGCAGGCGCACGGTATAAGCCAGCGCACCCTCCACCGGGCGCGTCGGGCCCTCGGCGTCATCGCCGAGCAGATGCCCACCGGCCACAACCGCAAGCGCGAATGGTGGCTCTCCCTCCCTCAGGATGCCAACAGGTCAGACGCCTGACCTCGGCAGACTGCCAGATTGCCATTTCCCTCTACATCTACGGACGTTGGCAGCCTGGCAGTCTGCCGCCCCGCTTCACCGGATCACACAGTACGGAGGTTCTCGTCTTGACCACCGCGATGGCCGCCACCATCACAGGCGCCCAGCACGCCCTGGCTCTCCTCCTGGCCGAGTGGGGCCTGCCTGACTCGGAGCGGAAGGCTGCCGACGCCGTCACCATCCTCATGAGGTACGGGCTGCGCCCCACCGCTGCACGCCCGGCCCTGCCCGTCCCACGTACGCGAGACGCGGCCGATCCAGGCACCGCCCACCGGGGCGCTGCTCACGCTCGCCGACTGCTGGCCGCTCGCCGTCAGGAGTGCGAGTAATGGGCCGCCCCTCCAAGCTCACCCCGGAACTGCGTGACGAGCTGTGCCGGCACCTTGAGGCGGGCCACTTCCTCGGCACCGCCGCCGACCTGTGCGGCGTGGGCCGATCCACCGTCCACAGATGGATGGCCCGCGGGGAGGAAGAGGACGCGCCCCTCGAATACCGGGAGTTTCGGGAGGCCCTTACGCGCGCACGCGCGCGTGCCGCGGATGTCCTCGTGTCGGCCGCCTTCGCCGACGCCAAGGGCGGTGCGCTCATTCGGGAAGTCGTCCGGCCCGACGGGGCGGAGGAGCGGACATGGACACCTCCGAACGGGCGAGTCGCCCTCGAACTGCTCGCGCGTATGCACCCGGAGGAATGGCGCCCGGTGAAGGCGGTCGAAGTGTCCGGTCCACAGGGCGGGCCGGTGCAGGTGATCCCCGACCAAGCGATCATCGAGAACATCCGGGCGCGGGTCGCGATGTCGAAGGCCCGACGGCAGGCAGAAAAGCAGGAGAGGATCTGACCACCCTCTCGGACTTTTGCGAGGCGCCTACGCGCACGCGCGCGAGCGGAGGTCCCGGGCTGTGATCTGCAACGCAGCCTGATCGGGACCCCTGCAACATCTTCTGGCCGCATGTCGCCCGTAGCGGCTCAGACCTCCCACAGCTACACCGGGCCACCACTCGGAGACTTGGCCGTTCACGAGAAGCAGCCTGCCTCCCGCCGCGCTACGGGGGCAGGCTCAGCCGATCGCAGGTGTCTGGCCTCGGCTGGATGCGTCGGCGGTTTGGGATGTTGGCCGAAGTCCGGAGCACTGGGGAGGGCTATCGTAATTGGATCGCCCGTGCAGGGACGTACGGCGCCCGCTGTTCCATGGCGGGCGCGCCCGAAACTGGGCACCAGTAGGAGCCCTACGGCCTTCAGGTCGCCACCTCTGACGAGCAAGGACACCCCCAACCTATGGCAGTGACCCAGCAGGAGATCGAGAACCGCTTGTGGGATGCCGCCGACGAACTGCGCGTGGCGATGCCCGAGGCGCAGTACGCCTCCGTCATCTTCCCGCTGATGTTCTGGAAGTACCTGTCGGACACCTGGGAGCACCAGCACGAGCAGTTCCTGGCCGACAACGAGGGCCTGGACGACCTGTCCGCCGAGGAAGCCCACGAGATCGAGTACCGCGACTACCAGTCGTTCGAGATCCCGTTCATCTACCCCGGTACCGTCCAGCAGCGTCGCGCCTCCTGGACGTACATCCTCGCCACCATCACCCAGCCCGGCCTCGGCCAGCGCGTCCGCGCCTCCCTGCAGGCCATCGAGACGGCCAACCCTGACAAGTTCTCCCGCCTGTTCGGGTCCATGACCTGGACCTCCGAAGAGGTGCTGCCGGGGGAGGTGCTGGCGGCGGTAATGCAGACGATGGACCGCACCCCGAAGATGCACGAGGGCAACATGTCCCACGACGTCCTCGGTGGCGCGTACGAGTACCTGCTGAAGCGGTTCTCCGACGGGTCCGGCACCCGAGCCGGCCAGTTCTTCACGCCGCGCGAGGTCGTCGAGCTGATCGTCGAGGTCCTGGACCCCAAAAGCTACGAGTCGGTGTACGACCCGACCTGCGGATCGGGCGGCATGCTCATCGCCTCCGCGAATCTCCTGAAGGCCCACGGCGGGCGTGGCTACACCCTCAAGTTGTACGGGCAGGAGGCCGTACCGGACACTGCGGGTGTGGCCCGCATGAACCTCTTCATGCACAACCTCACCCAGTTCAAGGTCGAGGTCGGCGACACCCTGAAGGACCCACGCTTCAAGAAGCCGGACGGGTCCGTCGCGCAGTTCGACGTGATCGTCGCCAACCCCCCCTACAGCCTCAAGTGGAAGCCCTGGACCAATGACCCGCGCACCCTCGGCAGGGTCGCCCCACCGTCAACGGCGGACTGGGCGTTCGTGCAGCACATGATCGCCAGCATGGGCCCGAAGAAGGGACGCGCCGGCGTCGTCCTGCCGCATGGCGTCCTCTTCCGAGGTGGCCAGGAAGCCGCCATCCGCCAGCGCGTCCTGGACGACGACCTGCTCGAAGCAGTCATCGGCCTGCCTGCCAACCTCTTCTACAGCACCACCATCCCCACGGCGATCTTGGTGTTTCGCGCACCTGGCACCAAGGACCCGGAGCGGCAGGGCGGCGTGCTGTTCATCGACGCCTCCAAGCGGTTCACCAAGGCCAAGAACCGCAACATCCTCACCGACGCCGACATCGCCGACATCGTGACCGCCTACCACTCCAAGATGGACGCCGAAGGCAACCCGGTGGACCCCGACGGAGAAGGCGGACTCGCGGCGCGATTTGTTCCCACCGCAGAGATCGCGGCGAACGGGTACGACCTCAACATCGGGCGGTACATCAAGCAGGCCGCCGCCAAGCAGGAGGACCTTGGCACCCTCATCGACGCCTACAACATCGCCCGCGCCGAGCGCCAGAAGACCGAACAGCGCATGCTCGCCGTCCTCGCCGCCGCAGGGATCGAGGGCTTCGATGAGTGACGGCTATCCGCTTCGTCCGCTCGGAGAGGTGATGCGCCTCGACATCCAGCGCATCCCAATGATGCCGGCAACCACCTACCGTCTAGCCGGGGTCCTGAACGCAGGACAGGGGCTTGTCGCTAAAGGGGAACTCGACGGCGGAGACACAGAGTACTCAGCAATGAACGTGCTGCGCGTCGACCAGGTCGTGATGCGAAAGCTGACCGCGTGGGAAGGCCCGATCACCGTAGTACCTGCCGAGTTCGACGGATTCGTCGTCAGCAACGAATTCCCGACATTTACGCTTGGCCCAGAACTGGTGCCCGACTGGATGAGGCACGTCTGCCGCTCACCGCTATTGTGGGCAGAGATGAAGAACCGGGTGAGCGGGACAGTTCAACGGCGTAAGCGCCTCAACCCAGAGCAACTCTTGCAGATCGAACTCCCGATCCCGCCCCGCGAGGTACAAGCGAGGATCGTCGAGATCCTCGTCGCAGTGGACGCCCAGATCACCGCACTCGACGCCGAGGTCGAGGCCATCATGAAAGTCCGTACGGGCCTGGTCGGAAGGTCTGCCGATATCGGGCAGGTTCCCCTCGGAAGCCTGGGGGCTGTTTCGCAGGGGAAAGGGCTGCCGAAGGAGTTCCAGGGCAAGAAAACGGGCGACATTCCTTGGTACAAGATCGCCGATATGACCCGTCCGGGAAACGAGTTCGGCTACACCCTTGCTGATACGCGGCTTACCTCCTCGGAGGTGGCTGAACTTGGCGGTGTTGTGGTCGAGGCTGGCGCGGTGACATTCCCTAGGGTGGGGGCGGCAGTTCTCACCGAGAAGAAGCGGATCATGGACGCCCCCGGAGCGCTGGATGAGAACCACCTCATTATTACGCCCCGGGAAGGAACAAATTCGGAGTATCTGTTGGCGGTCATGGAAAGCTTCGCGCTCTCGGGCCTGGTCCGACCGGGCGCTGTCCCTTCGTTAAATATGGGCCTGATCCGTTCGACGAAGGTGCCTTGGAGTTGGGCGGAAAACCAGTCCCTCGGGGCTGTGCTAGGCGCGCTCCGAGCCCAATCTCGTGTGCTGTCGGCTGAGGCTGCCAGCCTTCGTACAACCCGGGCGGGGCTGCTGAGGGGGTTGGTGGATCGCACCATCGAGATTGAGTCCGCCGAAGTGGAGGTCTGAGCCGTGGCAAAGGGGATTCGGGAGCGTGAGTTCCAGAACCTGATGATCCAGTGGTCCCTCCCCATGGGCTGGGCCTTCACTGCGGGCAGGTCGCTGCCGCGTGAGACGACACAGACGGTGGTGGCCAGCTTATTGAGGGACGCCATCGTCCGGCTCAACCCTGGCGTGATCGGCGGCTTCGACGTGGATGCGGTGGTCGAGGAGATCGTCGCCACGGTCAACGCCGTCGAAGGCGGACTCGTGCGGGCCAACGAGCAGGTGCTGCGCCTGCTGCGCGGGCACAAGGAGTTCCGGGACGCCGACGGCGTGTGGCACACCCTGAAGGTCATCGACTTCGAGCACCCGACCGCCAACACGCTGGTCGTGTCGGACGAGGTGACCATCACTGTCCCCGGCAAGACCTCCCGCCGGTTCGACCTCGTGTACTGGGTCAATGGCCTGCCCCTGGTGGTGGTTGAGGTGAAGTCGCCGACCGCGAATTCAGGTTGGGCGGACGCCGCCCGCGAGATCAACGACGTCTACGCCGCCGAGTACCCGTGGTTCTTCACCCCCAACGTCTTCGCCGTCGCCTCCGACGGGCTGAAGCTGCGGTTCGGTGCCGCCGGCGCCCCCACGAACCTGTGGCAGCCCTTCCGGTCCACTGCCGACGACGAGAACCTGTCCGGGCAGGCCGACGTACAGCGCTCCGTCGAACTGCTGCTCAACCCGGCCACCGTCCTAGACATGCTGGCGAACTTCGCCTTGTTCGACACCTCCGGGGGCGGGGTGGACACGAAGTACCTGCCCCGCTACCCACAGATGGAAGCCGCCCACCTCATCCACGAGCGAGTCCTAGCTGGCGGCCAGAAGGGTCTGATCTGGCACCACCAAGGCAGCGGGAAGACGTTGCTGATGGTGTTCGCCGCCTCACTGCTGCTGGCCGACACCCGCACCGAATCACCCACGATCATCCTGCTCTCGGACCGGACCCAACTCGTCCGCCAGACCTCCGGGGTGTTCACCTCCGCCATGGGGAGCGCCTACTTCCACCAACCCGCCACCAGCCAGGAGCTGCGTGCCCTGCTGGCCGACGACGTGCGCGGCGTCATCTCCACGACCGTCCACAAGTTCGCCGACGCCGGCAAGAACCTGTCGACCCGGGACAACATCATCGTGCTGGTCGACGAGGCACACCGCACCCAGTCCGACAAGGCGAAGTCCCTGGCCGGGCAGATGCGCGCAGCGTTACCGCGCGCGAAGTTCTTCGGCATGACCGGCACCCCCGTCAGGAACCTCGCCACCGACACCTTCGCCCTCTTCGGCGAAGAGACCGACCCGGGCAGGGTGCTGCACCGGTACTCAGTGTCCCGGTCTCTGCTGGACGGGGCCACCGTTCCGGTCATGCTGGACCCGCACCCGGTTGCCTTCGATTTAGACGACCAGGCGTTGCAGGCTGAATTCGACCAGTTCGCCGACGACTTCGACCTCGACGATCCCGACCGTGAGCTCCTGTCCCGCAAGTTCGGGCGCCTCACCTCGGTGTTCGCCAACCCCGACCGCATCCACGCGGTCTGCCAGGACATCGTGGACCACTACTTGGCCGGCGCCTACCGCAACGGCCTCAAGGCCCAGGTCGTCGCCTACAATCGCGAGCTGGCCGTGGCCTACACAGACAAGATCAACGAGCTGCTGGCAGGCTTCGAGGCGTCACAGGTGCTCGCCGAGGTCGGCAAGCATAGCCGGATCACCGCCGAGGTGAACATCTCCGTCTCGGACGCCAAGGACGAAGACCCCGCCATGCGCCCGTTCCGCCTGTCGGAGGCCGAGGAAGAGGAGCAGAAGCGGCGGTTCCTCACCCCGGACGACCCGCTGTGCTTTCTGGTGGTGACCGCGAAGCTGATGACCGGGTTCGACGCCCCCAACGAGGGCGTCCTCTACCTGGACAAGCCGCTGAAGGCCCACACCCTCTTCCAGACGATCACCCGCCCGAACCGTACCTGGGTGTCCCCGACCGGGTTCGTAAAGACCTCCGGCGTGATCGTGGACTACATCGGGCTGGCCGAAGAGGTGCAGCGGGCCGTCGTCGATCCCACCTCGCCGGGCACCGGTAAGGGCGGGGGGTTCGTCACCGACCTGTCCGAGCTCGTCGCCGAGTTCCGCACCACCTTCGCCCGCATCGAAGACCTTCTCGTGGACGTGGACGGCCTGGACCTCACGGTCCACGGATACGAGTCCGTACGGGCCATCAACGCCTTCCTGGACGCCAACCCTGGCACCGCCGAAGTGTTCAGCAAGGACTACCGGCTGCTGGCCCGCCTGTACCCGCTCATCAGCACCGACAAGCGGGTGGCCAAGTACCGGGACGGTTTCGGGCTGTTCGGGTCCGTGTACACGACCCTGTTCAAGAAGTCCTCCGACGAGGAGAGGAAGGAGCGACTGGGTGAGCTGGGACCGATGGTCCTGGAGATCATCAACGCCCACGTCCACTCCTTCTCCGTGGTCGCCACCCGAGAGGAAGCCCTTGTCCTGGACGCGCAGGGCATCGCCATCCTCAAGGAACTGATGGCCCTTGTCCGGCCCAAGCCCGGCAGGGACGGCGAGGACAAAAGGCCGCCGTCCGCAGCGGAGATCTTGGACCACATCAAGGCCGCCCTCGAAAAGGGCGTCGAACCGGGCTCCGCGAAGTACACCGCCCTCGCAGAGCGGATCAAGCAGCTGCGGGACCGGATCATCCAGAACTCACAGGACGCCCTGGAGTTCCTGTCCGAGGCGCTCCGGATTGCTCGCGCCATCGTGAACGCTGGAAAGCACCCCGATGAAGCGGTCGTGCTGGACGACGACCACGTGGGCGTCCTGTCGCGGATCATCCACGACCACGCACCTCCCGGCCTCACCATTACGGAAAGGAACCTGGCCGAGGAGATCGACCAAGTGGTCACCCGCACCCTTGCCCGGTCATGGGACAACGCCGACGCCCGTAACCGCGGCGTCCGTCGCGCCACCGCCGCGGTCTTCCGCAAGTACCTGCTGAAGCCGGTGGGAGAGCCGTATGACTCCACCGTCGCCTACATCGAAGCCCACTATCTAGTCGACTGACGAACGAAGGCCCGGCAACCTGTGGCGACTGTCGGGCCTCGCCGCGCTGCTCGGGCCATGATCCATGGCGCTGGCGCAACCGATCTTCCGCTCGCTTCTGTTCGGATGGCCCCAGCGCTTCCCGCCCCCGGCGTCTCAGTCTCCGCCATCGCGCGGCATGGCCGCCGGCCGGGACAAGTCTCCCGTCGTTCACGGGTACGTCCGGGCGGCCGATAAGTAGCGTGACACCCGATGCGCGGCGTATGGCTCTGAGCCCGTTCAGGGCGGCCGTAAGCGCTGTGTGAGCTACCTGGGCAGGGGGAGGTGATCTTGCCTCTCTCCGTCGTTTCTGGTGGCGCTCACCTTGACGTAGCGGGCTACGCGGACGATGCCAGTGATATGGAAGCCGTCCGGCATCAGATCTTGGTCACCGGTCCATGAGCGGGCGGACGATCCAGGGTCGGGTAGGTAGGTGACGATGTGATCTACGAGATCGGCGGCCAGGAAAGGTGCGGCAAGGTCCAGTCCGCCGTCGAGGAGGAGACGCCGGACTCCGCCCGCGTGAAGTGCCTTCAGCAGTTCGTGCTGTCCGAGCCGGAGGGGATTGCCCGGGAGACGAATCATGCCGGGGCCGTGGCTCTGCGGAATCGCTTCCTCAAGGCGGCCATCGGCGCTCAGAACGACGTCGGCGGCAAGTAGCGACTCGTGCGAGGACGGGATGCGCTTGAGCGCGCTCGTCCGGCCCGCGGCGGTCTCGGTGTAGAGCCAGGTGACCACGGGCCGGCCGAGTGCCAGGGCAGTGTTCCACTGGCCGAGTACGAGCATCGCCTCCTCGGCGAGCACGTCGGTCTCCACGCTCACGCCCGCCTTGCGCAACTCGGCCACCCCACCATCGCCCCGCGAGGTGGGGTCGATGACGGCGATGACCACGCGGGCGATCCCGGCGTCGATGAGGAGTTGCCGACAGGCGGGCGCGTGTCCCACGTGGTTGCAGGGCTCCAGGGTGACCACGGCCGTTCCGCCCTTCGCCGCTGCCCCGGCGGCCAGCAGAGCATTCCCCTCGGCATGGGCTTCGCCCTTGCGGGCGTGGTAGCCCTCGCCGACAGGTTGGCCGGCGGCGTCCAGGATCACGCAGCCGACCGGGGGGTTGGGGCTGGTGGAGGCGAGGCCGTGGGCCGATAGCGCGATGGCGCGCCGCATGGCCTGGAGTTCGAGGTTGGAGGCCATCAGTTGGCCACCGCCTCGGCTAGGGCCAGCCGGAAGGCGGCCACGGCGGGGAGGCGCCGATGGGCGGCCAGCGAGCGTTCGACTGAGGTCAGCACGTTGATGATTCTCACCGAGCCGGCGGCGCGGGCGATGTCGAGCGCCTCGGCGGCCGTCGTGGCCGCCTGTTCGGGGTCACCCTGTCCGGCGTAGGCAGAGGCCAATCCCGCCAGGGCCACGCCGCGGTCCCGGCGGTACACCGACGGGAGGGCGGGCAGCGCGTGCTCGAAGGTGGCGACCGCGCGCTGCGGCTTCTTGAGCTCCAGCCAGCAGCGGGCGCGCTGCATCTCGACGTAGGCGGGCGTGCAGAACGACCCGTGTCCGCTTCGGGCGTCTCCATCGTCGTTGACCGGCGACGCGAGTTCGCGGGCCTGGTCCAGTAGCCGGTGGCAGGCCCGTTCCTCGCCGTCGAGGGCGTGGCCTTGGGCCTGCTGCTGCACGATCGCCGCACGCATCGGTGCCGGCAGGTGGCCGGACTGCCGGAGCGCAGAGGCGGCCAGGCCGAGGACATCACCGGCCCGGCGTCTACCCATGGCCTGCTGACTGCCGCGGAACATTGTCCACGCGATCATCTCGTCGTCGCCGATCTCATAAGCCCACATGGACGCGCGGTCGGTCCAGCGCTCGGCCTGCTCGACGTCTCCGGCGTCCTCGTACAGCCACGCCGCCGACTCGGCGTAGCGGGCCGCGAGGTTGAGGACCTGGACGCGATCGTGTCCACGAGCAGGCACCAGCAGATCCTCCAGGACGGTGATCTGCTCGCAGACGGCCGGAACGGTATGGCGAGGGCCGAGCAGGTTGTCGCGTTGGACGAGTAGATGCCACTGCTCGCGCAGGTGGTCGAGGACGTCGCCGTACTGCTCTTTGCCAGGTGTCGAGAGCGGTGCACGGCGCCGGAGCGACGTGACCGGCTTCGGGGCCTCGCCTCCGAACAGCTCGGCCTCAGTCAGGTCGAGGGCCTTGCAGAGCAGCACCCGGTAGATGGCGTTGGGCTGGTAGGCGCCCTTTTCCCAGAAGCGGATGTTCCGGCACAAGCTCGCGGTCTTGGGCAGCGGCAAGTCATCCCCGGCGGCCTGCCGCATCAGCCGGGCAAGGCCCTTGAGGCTGAGCAACCGCTCCAGCCTGGCCTGGCGGAGCCTTATCGCCCACTCGGGCAGCGCTTGATCGTCCATCCGTATGCACCTCGCCGCAGAGAGGGAGGGAAAGGGGCGGAAAGCCTTCCTCATGCTTCCCCTAGTCTCCCCTGCCGCCCGGGTGTCCCACCAGGCTGTGATGGTTCTGTGCCTGTCCGGCACCGGAGTCCGGTCCCGGGCAGACCGCGTCATCCGAGAACAGAACGATCGCCCGACGCCTGCCCGCCGAGGCAGGCCAGGAAGGTGACACCAGTGACGACCATTACCGGCGGCACGCTCAACGAGCTGTTCGCCAGCGCGGTGCGCCTGACCATCGACGGTGACAAGGTCAGCCCTCGGGGCATGGACACCCGCGAGCTGCTGGACGTGCGCCTACTGCTCGAAGAGCCTCGCGCACGGCTGCTGCATGCTCCGCCTGGTCGCGTGCTGAACACCGCGTTCGCCGTCGCCGAGACCGTCTGGATCCTGTCGGGGTCCGATGCGCCGTGGATCTATGAGTTCAACGGCCGGCTCCGGCAGTACGCCGAGGACGACGGCATCCTGCGCGGCGCCTACGGGCCGCGTATGCGCTGCTGGGACGGCTCGGTCGATCAGCTCGCCCTGGCGCTGTCCACACTTCAGGGCGACCCGGATTCGAGACGGGCCGTCATCCAGCTCTACGACCCGGCCCGTGACGCCGGCGGGCATCGGGACGTGCCCTGCACTCTGGGGTACCGTTTCCACCTCCGCCGCGGTCGCCTGCACATGGCGACCACCATGCGCAGCCAGGATCTGTGGACCGGCCTGCCCTACGACATCTTCGCGGCCACCACCCTGCACGAGCTGATGGCCGGCTGGCTGGGTGCCGAGCTGGGCGAGTACCACCACCACGTGGACTCGCTCCACGTGTACGAACGCGACGTGGACAAGGCGGTCGCCGTCCTCGATACGGCGGTCTCCACGCTCGGCAAGCTGCCCTCCCTGGAGACGCCGTGGGAGGGGTTCGACGCCCTGCTGGCCGATGTCCGGTCCGGCCGGACAGTCGATCATCCCGGCTGGGACATCATGGCCGCCGTGCTGGCCAGCTACCAGCAGTGGAAACGCGGCGACCGCGACGCCGCCGTACGCAGCGCCGAGGACGTCGGCGGCCTCCTCGGGGAGGGCCTGTGCGCCTGGTACGCCGTTCTGAAGAGCCGGTGATCTCTATGCCTCCCCATGTCGTCCTCGGCTTGTGCTCCTTCACGCACGACTCGGCCGCAGCCCTGCTCGTCGATGGCGAGCTGATCGGATTTGTCGAGGAGGAACGCCTGTCCGGGGTCAAGCACACCCGCGCTTACCCCGAGCGGGCGGTCGCCTGGCTGCTGTCCGAGGCGGGCATCAGCCCCGAGGAGGTGAACGCTGTCGCGTACAACTTCCACGGCCTCCACTACTTCAAGGCGGTTCCAGCAGCCTTCGGCCTGATTCTGGACGCCGCCACTCGTGGATTCGCGGCAAGGCGCGCGGCCAGCTTCGCCAAGGTGGGGTTTCGCACCGTTCGCCGCGTCCACGGGTTGAGGCGCCGCTTCCCCCATGCTCGTATCCGTCCGCTCCTTCACCACCGCACCCACCAGATGTACGCCTTCGCCGCCTCGGGCTGGGAGAGCGCGGCCGTCCTGGTCGTGGACAGCCTCGGTGAGGCCCAGACCACCACCATTGCGCTCGGACGTCAGCTACAGCCCGGCCGACCGGCCTTGCGCTCCCTCTACGAGCTGGCCGACCCGGCCTCACTCGGCTACGCCTACGGCGCTGTCACCGAGCACCTGGGCTGGCGCCGGGGCGACGAGGAGGGGACCGTGATGGCGCTGGCCGCGCTGGGTGAACCGGCCCGGTTCCGCGCTCTCTTCGCCGACATGATCCCCGTCACGCCGACCGGATTCTCCCTCAACCCGGCCTACTTCGCGCCCCGGGTGCTGTCGTCGTCCTTCGCCAGGCTGACACCCCGCTTCGCTGCCGAGACCTGTCCACGCCGCGCCGGGAATGCCCCGATCGGCCAAGTCCATCGGGACCTGGCCGTCGCGCTTCAGGAGCGGACCGAGCAGGTAATGCTGCATCTGGCTGGTCTGGCCAGGACACGTACCGGGATGAAGCGGTTGTGCCTCGGCGGTGGTGTCGCCACCAACTGCGTGTCCGTCGGCAAGATCGTGGAGTCGGGCCTCTTCGCCGAGGTGTTCGTGCCTCCGGCTCCAGGCGACGCGGGTACGGCGATCGGCGCAGCCGCCGCCGTCCACCTGGAGAGCGGGACAAGCCCTCTGACCGGCGTCGCGGGCGCGTGCTATCTCGGCCCCGCCTTTCCCGGCCAGATGCCAGAGGTTACAGGGTTCACGGAGCACCGGATCGACGGCGATGTCGCCGCGTTCTTGGCGGAGCGGCTGGCTGACGGTCAGATCGTCGGCCTGTTCCGGGGGCGGGTCGAGGCCGGGCCTCGCGCGCTCGGGAACCGGTCGATCCTGGCCTCGCCGCTGATCCCGGACGTGGTCGCGCGGCTGAACGACACCGTGAAGTTCCGCGAGCCCTTCCGCCCGTTCGCGCCCATGGTCACGGCCGAGCACGCCGCCGACTACTTCACCCTCGGCCAGGAGTCGCCGTTCATGTCGATGGCCTCGGGCGTGACCGAGCTTGCCCGCCGGCGGATTCCCGCCATCGTGCATGTCAACGGCACCGCTCGCGTCCAGACCATCACCGAGGACGGCAACCCCTTCATGCACGCCGTACTGACCGCCTTCGCCGGCCGTACCGGCATCCCCGTCCTGATCAACACCTCACTGAACGTCAAGGGCAAGCCCATCTGCGGCACACCGGTCATGGCGCTCAAGTGCCTGGCGGGCACCGGCCTGGACTCCCTGCTCCTGGAAGACAGGTGGATCACCCGATGAGGATCGGCTACAGCTTCTGGGGTTTTCTGGGGCCCGGCATCACCGACACTCCGGACGGTGGGCGGAGCCATCGACGCCCCTTCATCGACGCCATCCGCGCCGCCGGCCACGAGGTGGTCTTCCTCCAACGGAACCGTGACCTGGTCGAGGCCGGGGATCACATCGCCGACCGGTACGCGTTCGATGTCGGCCTGCCTCAGATCGACGTTCTCTTCGCCGAGTGGCGCTGGCCTATCCCCGGCCGCAACACGACTGCCTGCGACACACCTGGGCACACCTGCGATCTTCATCGACAGGCGGACCTGCTCGACCACTACACGTATTCTCGCGGCACGCCCACGATCGTCTGGGACAAGGATCGGAAGATCCCGCTGGACCACCCCCTGCGCCGACGCCACGGCGTGGTGGTCTGTGAGGCTGCGCTGCTCCCCTCCCTCGGGTCTCGCCCGCTGCTGTTCCCTCTGGACGATGCTCTCCTGGACGAGGCCGCCCCGGGGGTACTCGCCGCGCAGTCGCGCCCCATCCCGTTGGCCTACATCGGCAACCAGTACGACCGCGACCAGGCGTTCGACCACTACTTCGCCCCGGCCGCCGCCCGCCTGCCCCACCAGGTGGCCGGGAAGTGGCCCACCATCGGCCGCTGGCCCAAGGTGACCTTCCTCGGGAGGGTCCCCTTCAACGAAGTGGGCCGGATGTACGGCGAGAGCCTGGCGACGGTCCTGCTGCTCCCGGAGCGGTACGCGGCCGTGGGTCAAATGACGCAGCGGATCTTCGAGGCAGTTCTGGCCGGGTGCCTGCCCCTGGCACCGTCCGACATCGCCTGCGTCCACCGATTCGTGCCAGACGAGCTGATCGTCAACGACGGTCATGAGGTGCTCGCCGCGGTGCATCGGCTGCTGTCCATCGCCGGCACCGCCGCTCACGCCGACCTGATCTCAGCGTGTCTGGCCAAGCTCAACGTGTTCCGGCTCAGCCACCAACTCCGGATGGTGGAGGACATCTTGGCCGCCTTCGACTTCCTGCGCCCTCACACCGCCTGGAGGTGCCGATGAGCGCAACCTGCCATCTCGCCATTGCCGCTCTGACCAGGCCCGTTTCTACTATCGTGGAGCACCATGCAGATGAACCGGGTGGCCATCGTCGGGTCCGGCGGAAGCGGCAAATCCCACGTGGCCCGCGAACTCGGCCGTCTGCTCGATGCGCCGGTCACGCATCTCGACGCGGTCTACTACGACGACGAGTGGAACCCGCTGCCGCCGGAGAAGTTCGAGGCGGCCCAACGGGAGCTGATCGCGGCACCGCGCTGGGTCATCGACGGCAACTACAACTCCTCGCTGCACGTCCGGCTGGAAGCGTGCGACACCGTGGTGATGATGGACGTGCCCACCTGGGCCGCCCTGTGGGGAATCATCTCCCGCCAACTCCGGCACGGCGCCGGCCAGCACACCTCCGGCGTCTACAACCGCATCCACTGGGGCGTGATCACCTACGTGGCCACCTACCGGCGGCGCATGCGGCCCAAGGTGCTGGCGAAGATCCACGAACTCACCGCGGACAAGCAGGTGGTTTTCCTGACCAGCCGCGCCAGAACGCGCCGCTGGCTGGAGCAGGTGGCCGCCGGCCGCTGACCCCTCGTGGAGGTGTGGGCGGGTGGCGCCCATGACGCCGTCCGGAAACGCCTTCACCCACCCGGCCACCGCCTCGGGCCTGTACCAGGAGGAGTCACGCCTGGCTGCCCGTACCTCGGCCTTGCACCAGGCGAAGATCCAGGGACGGGCGGTCGCCGAGGTCATCGCCGACCTGGCCGCCGATCACCTGGCCGAACCCCGGCAGGCGATCGTTGCGGACCTGGGCTGTGGCCGCGGCACCAGTAGCCGAATCCTGGCCGAGCGCCTCCGGCCGCGCCGCCTACTGGCCATCGACACCTCACAGGCGATGCTCACGGCCGCCCGTGCTCGCGTCGCAGACTCCTCGACGAGGGTCACCTACCTCCGCGCCGACTTCCACCATCTGCCCCTCGGAGACGCCACCTGCACGATGGTGGTGGCCGCGTTCTGCCTCTACCACGCACCCGACCCGCGCCCCGTCATCGCCGAAATCGCCCGCGTTCTCGTCGAGGGCGGCATCGCCATCATGGTCACCAAGTCGGCCGACAGCTACCGGACCCTCGATCACCTGGTCGCCGCCGCAGGCATAGACGCCGGCGCGACCCGAAGGCCGAGCCTGTACGGGACCGCGCACAGCGGCAACCTGGCGGCTCTCACCGCGCCGATCCTCCCGATCGTGCACGTGGAGCACGAGGAACACCGGTTCGCCTTCGCCGGGCTGGACCACGTCGCCGCCTACCTTGCCACCACGCCCAAGTACGAGCTGCCGTCCGCCATGGCCACCGACCCGGACGCGATCGCCACGGCACTGCGCTCCCGCGTGATCGACGCCCCGGTCGTGGCCGCCTCCACCATCACTTACCTGATCGCCAGGCGGGGTGACGCGCCATGACCTTCAGCAAGCCGTACGCCACCCGGGAAGCCCTCGAACAGACCATCGCCCACCACGCATGGCTCAACGAATATGCAGGCCCGCTCCGACTCCCCGCCATCAGGACCGTGCGCGCGGACGGCATCGACTTCGCCTCGATCGAAGGCCGCCACGCCCGGTTCACCGACGCCCCGGCCGTGGCCACCGCCCTCGGCCGTGCCCACGCCGCCGCATGGAAGGGCGATCTGCACCGTGCGCTCCTCACCACCGCACACCCACTGGCCGATGGCCGTGAGCTGCCCGACTTCGTCTCGCCCCGCATCGAAGCTCTACGCAGGCACCGCGCCGCCGGGTTGGTCAACGCCCACCAGATGACCGCCGCCCAATCGCTCCTCGCCGCCAGCCCGGCCACCCCGGTCGCCTTCTACAAGGACACCAACCTGCGCAATGTCCTCATCACCGCTGATGGGCCCGTCATGGTGGATCTCGACGACCTCACCCTGGCGCCGTTCGGCTACGACCTCGCCAAGCTGCTGGTCACCTTGGCCATGACGTACGGGCCTCTCCCACCCGCGACCTTCACGACGTCCCTGGCCTGCTACAACCAGCCGCTCATCGACGCGGGCCTACCCGCAGTCCCCATCGGCCGGTTCCTCGGTCACGCCGAGCTGCACCACCTGCTCACCCTGCCCTACCTCGGCAGAAGCGGTTACCGGCATCCATGGCCGACCGTCCGCCCCCGACCAGAGGACCTGACGTGATCTCCACCGAACTCATCTTCACCCGCCACGGCGAGGCGCAATGCAATGTGGACGGCGTCGTCGGCGGCCCGCGTACCTGCACCGGGCTGACCGACCTCGGCCGACGGCAGATGGCCCTGACCGCTGCCCGCCTCTGCATCCACCATGACGCCGAACCGTTCACCCACGTGTACGCCGGACCCCGCCTGCGGCTCCGCGAGAGCGGCCGTATCCTGGCCGACGCCCTCGGCCTGCCGCTGCTCATCAGCAACCCTCTGGACGGCCCCGTCCACGGCGAGGCCGACGGCAAGCCGTGGCACGAGGTCAAGACCGCCTTCCGCGGCGGCCCGCACACTCATCCCGATCAGCCCTGGGCACCGGGCTCCGACACCTGGAACGGCTACCTCAAGCTCGCCGGCGCAGTCCTCGCCGACCTCATCCGCCACCACGAAGGCGACCGCGTCCTGTTCGTAGCACACGGCGAAACCGTGCTCGCCGCGCACACCCTCCTACTCGACCTCCGCCCCGGCCTGATGACCAGCTTCACCCTCGACCACGCCTCGATCACCCACTGGCAGCTCCACCGCAACCGGTTCGGCGACGAGCGGTGGATGCTGCTGCGCCACAACGACACCGCCCACCTGACCACGCCGGCCACCTCGTGAGCGGCACCGACCCCGAACTGTTGGCCATGGCCCGCCGGCACCTGGGGCCCGTCACGCCGCTTCCGCGCCTCGACCTGCCCTCACACCTCCAGGTCCTCACCACGAAGGACAGGCAGCGCTACATCCTCAAGCACCACCAGGCGCCCGACCGGTTCCATGCCGAAGTCCGCGCCTACTCCACCTGGGTCCCCGCCCTGAAGGAACACGCTCCAGACCTCATCCACGCCGACCCCGACACCCTTTCCCTGCTACTGACCGCCATCCCCGGGCAACGCGCCACGCAGCTCCCCGAGGACTCCCCCGCCGAACGTCGGGCACACCGCGACGCGGGCCACGTCCTGCGTCTCCTCCACCAAGCCTCGCCCGGCCCGCACACCGCGAACGACGTACCTGCCTACCTCGCTGAGCGCATGCGCTGGTGGGCCGCCCGCGCGCACCTGGCGGCCCTCATCACCTCCTCCGACCTTCACGTCCTGCACTCCTGGGCGGACGAGATGGCCGCAGAGACACTCGAGACCACGGTGTGCCACCTGGACTACCAGCCACGCAACTGGATCGTCAGAGACGCGGGACGGGTCGGCATCGTCGATTTCGAGCACACCCGCCTCGACGCCCGCATCCGCGACTTCGCCCGCCTCGAACACCGCTACTGGCGTCCGGCGCAGCACCTCCGCACGGCCTTCTTCGACGGCTACGGCCGCCCACTCGATTCCACCGAACACCAGCTCCTCGAACGCTTCCGCCTCCTGGAGGCGGTGACCGCACTGGTACGAGGCCACGAAGCGAACAACGCGGAACTCCTGACCCACGGCCGCACACTCATCGCCAGCATCCACCAACCACCTCAGAGGACCCCTATGCCCACGCCAGCCGCCGCCCACGAACCCCGCGTGTCACTTCCCCGGCGAGCCGTCGTCACCGGCGCCGCCGGTTTCATCGGCTCCCACCTGTGCCAGGCATTGCTCGCGCGAGGCGTGACCGTGATCGGTGTGGACCGCCGCGATCCCAGCAAGCACCTCAGCGCCGCCCACAACCTGGCCGACTTCCGTACTCACCCAGGCTTCGTTTTCGCCACCGGCGACCTGCGCACCTGTGCCATCGAACCCCTGCTGCTCGACGCCGACGTCGTCTTCCACCTGGCCGGCGTCCCAGGCGTCCAGCCCTCATGGGGAGCCGACTTCGACGACTACGTCGCCTCCAACATCTCGGCCACCCAGCGGCTCATGCACGCGGTGACGAGGCTGCGCATCCCGCGCCTCGTCGTCGCGTCCTCCTCCAGCATCTACGGCGCCCCCGACGGCGACCGTCCCAGCGCCGAAACCGATCACCCGCGCCCCGCCTCCCCGTACGCGGTGACCAAGCTCGCGGAGGAACAGCTCTGCCTCGCCCACGCGGCCCGATCGGACTGCGACACCACCGTGGTGGCCTTGCGGTACTTCACCGTCTACGGCCCGCGCCAGAGGGAGGACATGTTCGTCCAGCGTCTCCTGACCGCAGCCTCAACCGGTCTGACCCTCCAGATCTACGGGGACGGCAAGCAGCGCCGCGACTTCACCTACATCGACGACGCCATCAACGCGACCATCGCGGCAGGCACCGTCTACCTGCCCAACAGCGTGATCAACGTTGGGGCCGGCCGCACCATCAGTCTCAACGACGTCGTAGAACGAGCCCACCAGCTCACCGGCCAGCCCGTCAACGTCCGGTCCACCAGCGCACGTAGCGGGGATGTCTCTGTCACCTGCGCCGACGTGACGTCAGCGCGTCGGCTGCTCGGCTGGGCCCCGACCACCGACTTGGTCACCGGCATGGCCACGCAGCTCGACTGGATGGCCTCCAGCCGAAGCCCTTCCCCCATCGCGGCGGAGGCCGTCTGACGGCACCAGAAGCCACGGCGCGGGCAGACCAGCCCACGATCACACTCAGG
Organism: Nonomuraea sp. NPDC005692; assembly: GCF_040631115.1. Taxonomy (NCBI): domain Bacteria; kingdom Bacillati; phylum Actinomycetota; class Actinomycetes; order Streptosporangiales; family Streptosporangiaceae; genus Nonomuraea; species Nonomuraea sp. NPDC005692. The sequence continues at coordinate 50,039 of NZ_JBEXYU010000011.1, forward strand.
CTGCCCGCGCCGTCCAGCCTGGTACCCACGTCAGGTACCACAGTCCGTCCCATGAGCGAAAGCTCGGGCACCTAATCGCAGAAGGACTGAATCCGTGACCGGGGAGCCGGAAAATCCCCGCGCGGCGGGCCATCCCGCCGCCCTACGCTTGTTTCATGTCAACCGCCACTAACTCCTCTTGGCGTCCGCTGCGCGAGCGCATGGCCGGCGTGACCGGCGAACGCGCCTTGGTCGAGGGAACGCCCGACTACCTTCTTGAGCCGCTGCGCGCCTGGCTCGGGCGGGCGAGGCACAACGTCTACTCTGACCTGGGAACGAGGCTGCCGCTACGACTCCGCCGCACAGACGTTTTCGTCGGTGACGGCGGCCGCCAGTTCGTGATGCTCGACGGCGAGGACCTTCTGGAAGCCATCGACGCCGCCATGGACCTCAACCACTATCTGTTCGAGCCGGGTGCGGATCCGGAGTCGAACCAGCGGTGGGCCGGGATGCTGGTCGAGCTCCGCATGATGCTGGAGGACGGTGGCTCGGCGTGGAAGCCGAAGGACGACTACAGCGGGCTTACCCGCCGCGTGGACGCGACCGTGACCGAGGCCGCTCGCGCGGCGATGAAGGCGGCGCCGCCGGATGCGTCCGCACATCTACGGCAGGCGTGGGATGCGGCCTACGGGTTCGCCCCGGACGCGACAAGGGCGTACAGCGAGGCGGTCAAGGCGGTGGAGGCCGTTGTGATCCCTCACACCATCCCCAATGATCAGGTGGCCACGCTCGGGAAGGCGATCAACCACATCAAGGACACCGCTGCGAAGTGGACCATCGCGGTCGACCAGTCGGGGACGCCCGCTCCGGCAGATGCGCTGCTCGCAATGCTGCGGCTAGTGTGGCACGGGCAGAGCGACCGGCACGCAGGCCCGAACACGGCCCCGGTAACGCTTGAGTCTGCGCAGACCGCGCTGCACGTCGCGGTGGCGCTGGTGCAGTGGTTCACGTCCGGCGCGGTCAAGAAAGCGCCGTGACTTGGCTGGCCACCTACTACGGGGACCGCGTACACCTGCCGGGCGGCGGCGTCAGTCAGGTACTCCAGGACCAGCCGCCGCTCCTCCGGTGGCAGCCATCAGCTCGACGAAGTTTCACCTTCGATGCCCGACACCCTCACTAGATCCTCCGACTCAGTAGAGGCTCGATCGGCGGACCCACCTTTCCAACGCGCAGCTCTAGCGGGTGCAGCCGCGAGATCTAGCGGCTTGGCTAGCGGAGAACATCCGTCTTGACCTGTGGCCTAGCGTTCTAGCGGCCCCATGCGAACGCCCCTGGAAGCGGCATCAGGGGCGTCCGGTGAGGTGATCGGCGCGCTAGGGCTGGGCCTTCCGCTTGCCGAACGCGTCGGCGATATCGGTCCGGGTGAAGCCCTTGCGGTTGCGGCCCTTGCCGGCGGTGTCACGGCCCCAGGTGTCCTCCGTCCGGACGCCGTACTCCTTCAGCCGAGCGGTCAGTGTGGCGGTCTTGGCGTCGTCCTCCAGCTCCGCCCATTGGCCGTAGGCGTCCGGCCGGAGTTCGGCCAGCCGGTCCACGACCGTGCTGTTCCAGACCTTCTGCTCCTTGGCCGTGGTCACGGTCAGGATGTCGGTCAGCAGGTCGTAGGAGACCCGCTGCGGCCCGTCGAGGCCGACCGCCTGCCCCGACAACGTCCCGGCCGCCTGGCGGAGTAGGAGGGCGCGCTCGGCGATCAGTTCGGAGGTGGGGCCGTCGAGGTAGGCGGAGCGGACGATGGCCGGGTCCTCGGCGATGCCGACGGCCCAGGAGATGCCTTTGTCGTTGAGGGTGAACATGGTGGCCTTGACCCCCGCCTGGTGCATGCCGGTGCCGAGGATCATGTCGTTCTCCTGCCAGCCCATCACCCGCAGGCAGATCCGGATGCCCGCGTTCGCGCTGATGGCCTTGGGCAGGCTGTCCTTGTCCGGGCGTTGGGTGGCCAGGATGAGGATGATCCCGAGGGCGGGGCCGCGCTTGATGATGGCGGTGGCGTACTTGGCGGCCTCCTCGCCGTACTCGTCGTCGGCGAACAGCTCCTGGCACTCGTCGATCGCCACCACCATCGGGTGCAGGCCGAGGTCGCGCCGCGCGGCCAGCTCGGGCGTGACCTTGAACTCGGGTGTCTGGTGGCGGGGCAGGCTGTCGATGACCTCGGCGCGCCGGTCCAGCTCGGCGTACACCTCGGCCAGCGAGGCGACGCAGGCGGCCTTGGCGGAGTCGGTGGCGCCCTTGGCGTAGTGGTGGGCCACCTTCTCCAGCGCGGACAGGTCGCCGGTGCCCTTGAGCTCGAACAGCCGCAGCTCGGCCAGCGGGTCCAGCGCGCAGGCCAGCAGCAGCACCCGCAGCGCGAACGTCTTGCCGTAGCGCGGCATCGAGCCGATCAGCACGTTGGCGAACATCAGCAGGATCGAGATCGGCCGACCGCGCTGGTCGTTGCCATACGGGACCGGCTCGAACAGGCTGACCTGCCCCGACTTGGCCAGCGGCCAGGCGGGCTGCCGGGCTTTGCGCATCTCCTGATCGCCCACCCACAGCACCAGACGGCCGGGATGCTCCTCCGAGACCGGCTCGGGCCACACGCACCCCAGAGCGCGGCGCAGCCCGGAGGCGAGCTTGTCGCGCTTGTCCAACACCTCCGCCACCGTCACGCCGAGCGGGAGATCGACCTCGGCCCGCCAGCCCGGCCCATCGCGCATGATCGGGGCGGGGAAGGTGATGCCGCGCCCGTTCTTGCCGAGCGCCTGGTTGATGGCCGAGACGCCGAGCGAGCCGAGCGCGTCCAGCACCTGGTCACTGGTCAGCTTGCGCACCCGGGTGGGGACGACCGCCCGGTCCAGCAGCGGCTGATCGGCGGGCGTTCCGAGTACGCCCGCCCCGGCGATGAGCACGCCGAGGATCGCCCAGTGCACCCAGGTGGGCGCGGCCACCGCAGCGAAGATGCCGACCAGGACCGCCGTGATCGCGCCGACGAGAAGCGTCCACAGGCGCGCCTTGACCCGGTCGTCACGCTGCCGCGACAGTGCCAGGTACTCCGCGGCCTCCTCCATCGTGGCCGCCGCCCGCCGCACCGGGCGGCCTTCCAGGTCGAATAGCCACCGCACCAGCGCCACCAGCAGCCGCCAGGCGCCGGCCGGGGAGCGGCCCGCGAGCTTGGCGGCGTACTTCGGGGTGCGCAGCGCGTGGTAGGCCAGCACGTAGCCGGTGTGCTCGGCCTGCCACTTGAGCACCTGCAAGGCATCCGCCCGCGACCGCAACCACAGCGGGACCAGTGGCTGCCGCTCCTGGCGGCGCGCTGCCAGCTCGGCGAGCAGGTCCGTCGGTTCGGGCCGGTGCGCCTGATCGACGAGAACCACGGTCCCCTCAAGGACGCTGTCGCCCTGCTCCGGGGCCTCCCGGGCCGCCTTCTCAGGCATGGGCTCGGCGGCGACGCGCACGTCCTCGTCCTGGAGAGCGACCACCATGCCGTCGCTCATTTCCTCCGTGGTAGTCATGCCCGCACCTCCGTCCGTGTGACCAGCGAGCCGAGGATCTCGGTATGCACGGCGAGCGCCTCGACGACGACCCGCGTCCCAACGACGGCGTGCCCGGCCAGACGGCACAGATCAGCCAGGATGAGCAGCACGACCACCACCAAGACACGCACCGCCATGAAGGCCGTGCGGCCCCATCCGGCGCGCCGCATGGCCGTCCACATCTGCCCGGCACTCCGGGCGTCCGCGCCCGCCTCACGGGTCGCGCACAGCAGGAACACGAACACGCCAATGGCGGGAATCAGGAAGCTCGTCATCACGCCGCCTCTGCCTGGCTCGCGCCGATCGGCTGCACGCCGCTGAGCGATGGCAGAGCGGCCTCGGGACCGGGTGCCTCGGCCGCCTTGGCTTCGGCGGCCTGTGCCCGCTCCTTGTCCACCTCGGCGATGATGTCCTCCGCCTCGCGCTGCTCCAGCCCCCACCGGTTCATCAGCGGGCGGCGGCCGATGCGCTGCCTGCCCTCGCCGAGGCTGTCGAGGTAGGCCAGCCGCGCCGCCTCGTACCGGTCGGTGGGCAGGACCGGCACCTCACGCTCCACCTCCACGACGGTCTCGATCGGCTGGCACATGTGCTCCTCCGCCGGGCCCTCGACCGACGGCCTGCGGGTGTTGCGGACGATCCACATCAGCAGCTCGTACGCACCCGCGAACGCCAGCGGCGCCAGAGCGCTGACCAGGCGTGATCCGAGCCCGCCGGACCAGCCGTGCGCCACGTTCGCTGCCAGGGTCACCGCGCCGCCCAGGGTGAGGGAGACCCAGGCGAGGACCGGCACACGGATCCGGCGGCGCGAGCAGTAGACCATCACCAACGACGCCATGACGATCACGCCGTCGGACATGGCCGGATAGAGGATGGCCATGTCGTGCCGCTCACCCAGGGCGATGGCCAGGCCGTAGAAGTGGTGGTACGAGACGTAGGCCGCCGCACCGGCGACAGCCAGCAGAACGGCCACCGCGAAACCGAGGATGACTCGATCTCCGAGACGGCCCGCACCAGTGTCCAAAGGGCGCTCAGCCACCGGCACGGCACGCGGACGACGGCGGCGGAAAGGGGCGGTGAAGGAACGCCGGATGCGCTTCGACGACATGTCGTCGGCTGGAATCGCTTCCTCGCCGATCGTGGGTGTGGAAGGGTGATGGCTCATGGCCTGGCTCCTGGTTTGGTCAGGTGGCTGGGTCGTAGGCCGGGGCCCGGTGTTAGAGTCACCGGCCCCCGGCCGCCTAACTGCCGCTGGGCACGCGGGCCAGCGGGGTCATCTCGTGAGACATGCGACTGGACGGTTCCCGGACCGATTGGGCACGCCGACCGATGGGGCGCGTACCGCTGAAGACTGGGACCTCGTACGGGCAGCGACGCCGAGTCGCCCTTCCGCCCTCATCGCGAGTTGAGGGTGCCTCAACGTGTGCTGGAGGCGCTCGCGTCCGATCCCCCGCGTGATACTCCGACTGATACCGCCGCCCTTGTCCCCGGATGTTCCCGGATGCCTCCGAGAAGATCAGAAACCGGCTTACCAGCAGCTCAAGATGGGTGCGGATGCCCGCCCATGTACCCCAGTGCCCCCATGATCCTGGGAGTTCAAGTCCCCCCTCGGACACACACCCCACACATGTGGAGGCACCGGTTCAACCGGGCCTCCACATTTTGCTTTCCGGGCAGTGATTCAGCCCGAGGTGCGGGCAGCCCGAGCCTGCGGACTCTCCTCTCCATGACGGCGATGCGCCGCGCCACCGTGAGCGCGCTCAGCTCGATTCCGCTGCAAGGCGGCGCATGGCCATTTCCCGTACGGAGGTACTCCGATCTTGGACATCAACGGTGGAGCCGAGGTCACGTTGCGGCTGCCGGACGCGATCGAGCTCTTCAGCGACCTGGAGGAGGTCGTCGTGTCGCTCGACCGGATCCGGTCGAGGATCGCCTTCGCCGACGCGAGCCCGCAGATCCTGGTGGACTACATGGTCGATCGGGAGCTGTTCCAGCGCCTGGCCAGGGCGCGCGGACTCGTCGGCGACGCGGTGGAAGCGGTGATCGGAGCAGCGAGGTTGGAGGAGATCGCCGAGGAGGGATACGTGTACCCCGGCGATCGCTGACCGTTCGGATCCAGGGCCAGTGGGACGCGGCGATGAGTTTCGTCGGTGGGGGTGGTCAGTATGGGGGTGACGAGGACTGCTGACGAGACCGACAACCGCCAGGCCGGCCGTGACGAGGTCAGGCCCGAGACCGATAGAGGTACCGTGTCCAGCCCACAACTCGAATCATCCACCGAGGGCGTGTCCGCCGGTTCGGGGCGTACGCCCGCCGTGATCCGGTTGCTGGTGTTGGCGACGTTCGTGGTCGTGCTCAACGAGACGATCATGATCAACGCGATCCCCCGGCTGATGGACGCCATGCACATCACCGAGCAGACCGCCCAGTGGCTCTCCACGGCCTTCATGCTGACCATGGCCGGGGTCATCCCGATCACCGGCTGGTTCCTGCAGCGGGTCACCACCCGGACGGCGTACACCACCGCCATGGGGCTGTTCCTGCTGGGCACGGCGCTGGCCGCGGTCGCGCCGGTGTTCGGGGTGCTGCTGGGGGCCCGGATCGTCCAGGCGTCCGGCACGGCCGTGATGATGCCGCTGCTGATGACCACGCTGATGCAGGTCGTGCCGGAGAAGGACCGCGGGCGGGTGATGGGCAACGTGACGCTGGCGATCTCCGTCGCCCCTGCCATGGGTCCGGCGATCTCCGGGGTGATCCTGCACTTCGGGTCGTGGCGGCTGCTGTTCGCGGTGGTGCTGCCGATCGCCGGGCTGATCACGTGGAGCGGCCTGCGGCAGCTCAGGAACACCGGCGAGCCCGAGGTCGGCACGATCGACTGGTTCAGCGTGGTGACGGCGGCGGCCGGTTTCGGCGGCCTGGTCTACGGGCTCAGCCGGTTCGAGGGCGGGGACGTGCGCGTCGCCGCCGCGATCACCGCGGCCGGGCTGGTCACCATCGCCGTCTTCGTGGTGCGCCAGCTCGTGCTGCAGAGGCGCGGCGCGCCGCTGATGGACCTGCGCACGTTGCGCCACCGTACGTACACGGTGGCGCTCGTCCTGATGTCGGTGGCCTTCATGGCGATGCTCGGCTCGATGATCCTGCTGCCTCTCTACCTGCAGAACGTCCGGGCGCTCAGCCCGCTGGAGACCGGGCTGCTGGTGATGCCGGGCGGCCTGGCGATGGGCCTGCTCGGCCCGGCCGTCGGCCGGTTGTTCGACAACCACGGCGGCCGGGTGCTGGTCATCCCCGGCGCGATCGGGATCATGCTCGCGCTGGCCGGGTTCACCCAGGTCACGATGACGATGCCCTACTGGCAGCTCCTCGGCCTGCACGCGCTGCTCATGGTGAGCCTGGCCGCGACCTTCACCCCGGTCTTCACGCTGGGCCTCGGGGCGGTCCCGCCGCACCTGTACCCGCACGGCAGCTCGATCCTGAGCACGCTGCAGCAGGTCGCCGCGGCGATCGGCACCGCGCTGGTGGTCACCGTGATGAGCGCGCGGGCCGACACCCTGCGGGCCGAGGGCCTCACGCAGGCACTGGCGACCCTCGGCGGCATGCGGCTGGCGTTCGTGGTGGGCGCGGTCCTGTCGGTGGCGGTGGTGGCGACCGCGCTGCTCCTGCCGTCCCGGGCGGAGCGCGTCGCCGAGCACTAGGGGCCGGTGGCGCCCAGGTAGGTGAGGACGGCGCGCACCCGGCGGTTGGTGTCGTCGTCGGCGGCGAGGCCGAGCTTGGCGAAGATCGTGGTCGTGTACTTGCTGATGGCGCCCTCGCTGAGGAACAGGCGGGCCGCGATCGCCGCGTTCGACAGGCCCTCGGCCATCAGTTCGAGCACCGAGCGTTCGCGTTCGGTGAGCGTGGCGAGGGGGTCGGCGTGGGCGGGGCGGCCGAGCAGCTTCGCGACCACCGTCGGGTCGAGCGCCGTGCCGCCGTCGGCGACGCGGGCGAGGGCGTCCATGAACTGGCCTGCGTCGAGTACGCGGTCCTTGAGCTGGTAGCCGACGCCGCCCTGGCCGTCGGCCAGCAGTTCGCGGGCGTAGAGCTGCTCCACGTGCTGGGAGAGGATCAACACGGGCAGGCCCGGCACCTCGCGGCGGGCGGCGAGCGCGGCCTGGAGCCCCTCGTCGGAGAAGGTCGGCGGCAGCCGTACGTCCACGATCGCCACGTCGGGACGGTTGCCGACCAGCGCTTCGAGCGCCGCGGGCCCGGAGTCGACGGCCGCGACGACGGTGTGCCCGTACGCCTGGACGAGACGGACGAGCCCGTCGCGGAGCAGGAAGAGATCCTCGGCTATGACAATTCGCACGGCACCGCCACTGAGACGCGGGTGGGACCCCCGAGGGGGCTGTCGATCTCCAGACGGCCGCCGAAGGCAGCCATCCGGCGCCTGACGCCGTCCAGCCCGGAGCCGGAGGACGCGGTGGCCCCGCCGGCGCCGTCGTCGGTGACGGTCGCGGTGAGTGTCCGCGCCTGCGGCTCGTAGCCGAGCTCGACGGTCACCTGGGTGGCACGGGCGTGTTTGGCCACGTTCGCCAGCAGCTCGGCGACGGCGAAGTAGACCGCGGACTCGACCGGACGCTCGGGCCGCGCGGGCACGGAACTGCGCACGGCGACCTCGACGGGCGCGTCGAGCGCCAGGGCCCGGACGGCGTCGACCAGGCCGCGCTCGGTGAGCACCGGCGGGTTGATGCCGCGGACCAGCGAGCGCAGCTCGGCCAGCGCCGCGATCGACGAGGCGCGGGCGTCGGCAAGGATGGCGCGGGCGGCGGCGGGGTCGGTCTCCAGGAGGTGTTCCGCGGCCTGCATCGACATGCCCATGCCGACCAGCCGCGCCTGGGCCCCGTCGTGCAGGCCGCGCTCGATGCGTTCGAGCTCGGCGGCCTGGGTCTGGGTCAGGTCGGCGCGCACGGCCTCCAGCTCGGCCACCCGCCGGCCGAGCCGCGAGTCCGGGATCGGGCCGAGGAACCGGCCGGCCAGGGGGCCGAGGACGCGCCACGCGAACGGCGCGGCGGCCAGCCCGGCGACGATCAGGGCGATGCCGGGGCCGCGGAAGCCGGGGACGAGCGTCAGGTAGGCGCCGCCGGCCAGGCCGACCAGCGGCAGGGCCGCGCCCGGCAGCACGGTCAGCCCGGCGAGCACGCACCACAGCCCGTCCCAGTGCAGCTGGGGGTCGTGGAAGCGGGCGTTCATCCGGGCGCGGCGGCGGGCCTCCCGTTCGGACGTGTGGTACTCCTCGCCGTCCCACCAGTGGCCGGTGGCCATGCGGGTGACCGGTGAGGGGGTGCGGTAGGCGACCTCGATGCGCAGGCCGAGCCAGCGCGCGGCGAGCCGGCGGGCGGCCTGGCTGAGGGTGCGGCTGGTCAGCGGGTGCACGACCCACAGGGTCACGGCGATCCACACGATCACCACCAGCGTCTCCCCCAGCAGCGCCAGGGCCACGACGAACGGGGGCGCGGTCAGGTTCGCCGACCAGGAGTAGGCCAGCTTGGCGCCGAAGTGGCCGACGACGACGCCGACGATCGGCATCAGGCAGGTCAGCAGGACCAGGACGGCCGAGCGGCAGAGGCCGAGCACGATCTCGACGCCCCAGCGCAGGGGCCCGCCCCTCGCGGGCGATCTCACCTGCCAGCGTCCTTCGGCACGGCGCCAATTGTGCCAGGGTGCACCTTTTGGTGACGTCCGGGCACCCCATCGGGCTGTCACGTCTGTCTTCTCCGGTTCCCGGGCGGTGCCGCCCGACCTGGGAGAACGTACGACTGAAGAGCCCTCCCCCGGTATCCCGCTACGCCCCCGTACGAAGTGGGCCCAGACCCACCGCGACGGCGACGGCGGCGCGGACGAACGCGGCCACGGCCGGTGAGCGGGACCCCTGCGGCCACCCCACGGCCAGCTCCGACGGCGACAGGTCGGCGACCTCCCGGTAGGCGATGCCCGGCCGGGGATGGCGCCGCGCCACCGAGACGGGGACGAACCAGACGGCGCTGCCCAGCTCCACCAGGTTGCAGATCTGGGCCAGGTCCAGGCCGGTGCGGCGCGGCCGGTGGCCGGGGAGGGGTTCGGCGCCGTCGCGCTCGGCGGGGGTGCCGTCGGGCAGCGGCCGGCCGGCCAGGTCGGCCATGGCCAGGACGGGCCGGGCGGCCAGCGGGTCGGCGGCCGACAGCGCGACCAGGCGGGGCTCGCTCAGCAGCGGCTCGGTGTCGAGGTCGCGGTGGTCGAAAGGGGTGGCCAGCAGTGCGACGTCGGCCCGGCCGTCGCGCAGGGCGGGGGCCTGCTCGTTGCGCCCGCCCAGCAGCAGCTCGACCGGGAGCGCGCCCTCCTCGTCGCGGTAGGCCGCGAGGATCCGCGGCAGCAGCCCGGCGTCGTAGTCGGCCTTGAGCGCCACCCGGAGCTCCGGCTCGGGACGGGCCGCGTGCCGGACCCGGCGGGCCGCCGCGGCGACCGCGTCGAGGGCGATCCTGGCGTCGCGCAGGAAGACCTCGCCCGGCGGGGTGAGCGTGACCTGCCGCGTGGTGCGCTCCAGCAGGCGCACGCCCAGCCGCCGTTCCAGCTCGCGGATCGCCCGGGACAGCGGGGGCTGCGCCATGCCCAGCCGCTCGGCGGCCCGCCCGAAGTGCAGCTCCTCGGCCACGGCCATGAAGTAGCGGAGCTCGCGGACCTCCAGGTCATTCATATCCGCAGGGTATCAATGGTGATCGGATCGGTCCTTCAGGTTCGCCGCCGGGCTCGGTTGACTGGCCGTGCCCCCCAGCACGACATCCCCGATTCCTCCTGGAGTTTTCCTTGATCGTCATCACCACGCCCACCGGCCGGATCGGCCGGCAGGTTCTCGACCTCGTCCTGGCCACGGACGAGCCGGTCCGCGTCGTCGTGCGGGACCCGGCCCGTCTGCCTGCGCCCGTGCGCGAGCGGGTGGAGGTCGTGCCGGGTTCGCACGGCGACGCCCGCGTCGTCGAGGAGGCGTTCGCGGGCGCCGACGCCGTGTTCTGGGTCGTTCCGCCCAATCCGCGGGCCGCTAGCCTCGACGCCGCCTACCTGGACTTCAGCCGTCCGGCCTGCGAGGCGTTCGTGCGCCGCGGGGTCGGCCGGGTCGTCGGGGTCTCGGCCCTGGGCCGCGGCCTGCCGCTGAACGCCGGTCTCGTGACGGCCTCCCTGGCCATGGACGACCTGATCGCCGGCACGGGCGTGCACTACCGGGCCCTGACGCTGCCTTCGTTCATGGACAACCTGCTCGAGCAGGCGGCGGTGATCAGGGACCAGGGCGTGTTCTTCTCGCCGATCCACGGTGACCTGAAGGCCCCCGCCTGCGCCACCCGCGACATCGCGGCGGTGGCCGCCGGGCTGCTGCTCGACCGCGACTGGACCGGGCGGGCCGACGTCCCGGTGCTCGGTCCGGAGGATCTGTCGGGCGAGGACATGGCGCGGATCATGTCCGAGGTGCTGGGACGGCCGGTCGCCCTGCGGCACGTGCCGGTGGCGGCGTTCAGGGCCATGATGGCCGAGCAGGGCAGGTCGGAGGCGATGGCCCAGGGGATGGCCGACATGATGGAGGCCAAGAACCAGGGCCTGGACAACGCCGAGCCGCGCACCCCGCACGCCACCACGCCCACCGGTTTCCGCCAGTGGTGCGAGGACGAGCTGCGGCCGGCCGTCCTGGGCTGAGCGGTCCCTTGTGTGCGGCTCCGGTGCGGCGTAGCGTGACTGATGACCAGATTTCATATCTAGTCATGAGGTGTAGCGCATGGTGGAAAGGGCGGACCGGATCCTCGACGCCGCGGGCGAGCTGCTCCTGCGTCACGGCTACCGGAGGGTCACCGTCGACGACATCGCGGGCCGCGCCGGGGTGGGCAAGGGCACCATCTACCTGCACTGGCGGACCAAGAACGAGCTGTTCGAGGCGCTGCTGCTGCGGGAGTCCATCGAGGTCCTGGAGGAGTTCGCGGCGCTGCTGCGGCACGATCCCGCCCAGGTGCTGCCGCATCGTTTCTCGCGGGCGGCCTTCGTCTCCATGAGCCGCAGGCCGTTGCTCCGGGCGCTGTTCACGACCGACATCGAGCTGCTGGGCAAACTGGTCAAGCACCCGCTGCGCAGCCACGACGCCCTCGCGGCCGAGCGGTTCCAGCGGGTGGCCGAGCGGTACGGCCTGCTCAGGTCCGACATGCCGCACCCCCGGTACACGTGGAGCGCCGCGTCCACGGGGTTCTACCTGCTCGACGGCATCGACACCGTCGGGACGGAGCTGAGCGTGGAGGAGCAGGCGGACGCGCTCGCCTTCACCGTGCGCCACGCCTTCGAGCCCGCCGTGCAGCCGTCCGCCGAGGTTCTGGAGGCGGCGGCGGCGGAGTTCATCGCAATTCTCGAGGAACTGATCCCGCCCTACCGAAAGTGGATCTACGACTAAGGAGAGGCGATGTCCGACATCGTCGAACGGTACAACATCTCCAAGCAGCACTTCTGGCTGCATGGGCCGCGATCGGGCCCGTCCGTCGAGTACGACGCCGCCGCCGGGATGTACAACGTCCACGGCTACCAGGAAGTGCACGACGTCTTCGCCGACCCCGTCACGTTCTCCTCCGACACCATGCGGCTGATCCCCAAGGGGCTGCTGCCGGAGGGCGACGACTTCTCGATGAAGGGGTTCATCACCCAGATCGACCCGCCGGAGCACGGCAAGCTGCGCAAGCTGGTCAGCAGCGCGTTCACCCGCAAGGTCGTCGCGGACCTCGAACCGCGGATCGCCGAGCTCACCCACGAGCTGCTCGACGCGACCGACGGCCGCGACCGCCTGGAGCTGGTGGCCGACCTGGCCTACCCGCTCCCCGTCATCGTCATCGCCGAGCTGCTGGGGGTGCCGAGCAGCGACCGGGCCCTGTTCAGGCAGTGGGCCGACGGGCTGTTCCAGCGCGATGCCAAGGTCTCGCTCGCCGAGCCGGTGGAGAACCAGAGCGCGAACGTGGCGAACACCCTCAAACCATGGCGGGAGATGACGCACTACCTCGCCGGGCACGCCGCGGAGCGCCGCGCGCGGCCCCGCGCCGACCTGCTCACCAAGCTGGTCGAGGCCGAGGTGGACGGCGAGCGCCTGCCCGACGACCAGGTCGTCAACTTCGCGATCCTGCTGCTGCTCGCCGGGCACATCACCACGACGATGCTGCTCGGCAACACCGTGGTGTGCCTGGACGCCTTCCCCGAGCAGCAGGACAAGGTACGGGCCGACCGCTCCACCGTGCCGGCCGTGATCGAGGAGTCGTTGCGGCTCTTCACCCCGTTCGCCGGGCTGGCCCGGTCGACCACCCGCGAGGTCGAGCTGGGCGGGGTGACGATCCCGGCCGACAAGATGGTCATGCTCTGGCTCGGCGCGGCCAACCGGGACCCCAGGCAGTTCCCCGACCCCGACGTCTTCGACGCCGGCCGCGACCCCAACCCGCATCTCGCCTTCGGCCGGGGCATCCACTTCTGCCTGGGCGCTCCCCTGGCCCGGCTGGAAGGACGGGTGGCGCTGAACATCCTGCTCGACCGGGTCGGCGTCCTGCGCACCGATCCCGGCGACCCGGTGGTCTTCATGCCCACGCCGACCATGACGGGGGTGAACCGGCTTCCGCTCGTGCGGTGACCCGCCGCTCCGCGGCCGGGGGTGAACCGGTTCCCGCCCTCGTCAAGGGCGGGTCCAGGTCGCGGCAAAGCGCCGCGCGTCGCCGTGGGCGTCCCGTCCTGTGGGGGCCAAGGTGGCTTGTTCACCTTCGTCGCACCACAAGAGGGGACGATCCTGGCTATGAGCGGCAAGCAGCGGAAACTGGAGCTGAGCGTGCCGCAGATCGCGGGGAGCGCCCTGGCCGCGGTCACCGCCGCGGTCGCGGCCTCCTACCTCGGGACGGCGGGGACGGTGATCGGCGCCGCGATGATGAGCGTGGCCAGCACCGTCATCGCCGACGTCTACACGCATTACCTCAAGCGCACGGGCGACAGGGTGAAGCGGCGCACGGCGGTCGCCCTGCGCGGGAGAAGGCCGCGGTGGGCCAGGGTGGGCGGGGCCGCGGCCCTGGTGTTCACCGTCAGCATGGGGAGCATCGTGATCTACGAGGTCATCGTGGACCGCACGGTGGCCGACCAGGTCGCCGGACGGGCCCCGGACGAGGCCGGCAAGGCTCCCGGCCGCAAGGACCGCCGGGACGGGCGGGCGGCCGGCGAGCCGCGGCACGAACGTCCCGCGACCCGGCCGCCGAGCCCGACGCCGTCACCCGGGCCGTCCACCGGCCCGGCCGCGACACCCACGCCGTCCGTGCCGGCCACGGTCACGCCGACGCCCACGCCGGGCGGGACGGGCTCGGCCGGCCCCTCCCCCACGGCCACGCCGGAGGCCACCCCCTCGGACCCGGCCCCCACCGCCCTGCCCTCGCCGACCGACAGGGACCCGGGCGAGCCGGCCGACCCGAACTTCGGCGACCTCCTCTTCCGCTGACCCGAGTGTCAGGCGGCCGCCGGCGGGCGGTGCGCCGAGCAGTGGATCCCAAGTGGCTTCCAAGTAGGCGTTCCTAGGCTGGCCGGGACTTGAGTGGAGAGGCAGGTAAGCCATGGGGGTGGCGGGCGACGGTTCCAGGCGGGGGGCGCCGGCCTTGAACGATCCGTACGGCACGACGCGCCCGGCCCCGCGCCACGCGGCACCCCAGACGCGGGACCGGCGGGACGCGCAGGGCATCTACCGGGAGGAGGCGTTGCGGCACCGGGCGATGTCGCGGGTCACCCGGATGCCGCCGGTGATCAGCACCCCGTCGTTCCTCGCGCTGTGGCTGCTGGTGGCCGTGCTCCTCGTCACCGGCCTCCTGCTGACCATGGTCGCGGTCGAGGCGGTCGCCTGATGTTCCGCCGCCTGCCCGTACTGCTCCAGAACACCGACACCGAGTGCGGCGCGGCCTGCCTGGCCATGGTGCTGTGCCATCACGGGCAGCGCACCACGCTCCACCAGGTCGCCGAGCGGCTCCAGGTCGGCAGGGACGGCCTGAGCGCCAAGGCCGTCGTGGACGGCGCCCGCGACCACGGCCTCAAGGCCCGCGCCTTCTCCCTGGCCCCCGAGGACCTGGCCCGCGTGCCGCTCCCCGCCGTCGCGCACTGGGAGTTCAACCACTTCATCGTGGTCGAACGCTGGTCCCCCGACCGCGTGGACGTCGTCGACCCCGGGCACGGCCGCCGCAGGCTGACGCCGGAGGAGTTCGGGGCCGGGTTCACCGGCGTGCTGCTGGTGTTCGAGCCGGGCGAGGGGTTCCGGCGCGGCACGACCTCGGCGGCCGGGGCCTGGCGCAGGGAGTTCGTCCGGACGCTGTTCCGGCGGCGCAGGGGGCTGCTCGCGCAGCTCATCGCGGCCTCGTTGCTGCTGCAGGTGCTCGGGCTCGCGCTGCCGATGTTCTCGCAGCTCCTCCTGGACTCCATCGTGCCCAGGCGGGCGGTGGACGTGCTGTCCCTGCTGGGCGTCTCCGTGCTGCTCGCGGGGGCGGCCCAGCTGGTGATCGGGTACCTGCGGGCGGCGCTGCTCGTCGCCGTACGGGCCCGTGCCGACCAGGAGCTCACCGAGAGCCTGGTCGGCCATCTGGTGACGTTGCCGTACCGGTACTTCCAGCAGCGCGGCAAGGGCGACCTGGTGACCAGGGCGGGCAGCGTCTCGACGCTCGGCGACATCCTCACCGGGCAGGTCGTGGCGGCGCTGCTGGACGGCCCGCTGGCCGTGGGCTACCTGGTGCTGGTCTACCTCTGGGACCCGGTGTTCGGGCTGGCGCTGACCGGGCTGGCCGTGCTGCAGACGGTCCTGCTGCTGGCCACGACGAGCCGGATCGCCACGCTGACCCGGCAGGAGCTGACGGCGCTGTCGGCGTCCCAGACCAGTTTGATCCAGACGATCACCGGCATCGAGACGCTGAAGGCGTCGGGCGCCGAGAAGCGGGCCGTGGACCAGTGGTCGTCCCACTTCGCCAGGCAGCTCAGCGCGGACGTGCGGGCCGGGCTGACCAGGGGGCTGCTGGAGTCGGCGCTGGCCGCGATCCGGGTGACGGCGCCGCTCGGGCTGCTGTGGCTGGGCGCCTGGCGGGTGCTCGACGGGCAGCTCACGGTGGGCGCGCTGGTGGCGCTGAACGCCATCGCGCTCGGCGCGCTGACCCCGCTCGGCTCGCTGATGACCGGGCTGCAGAGCCTGCAGCAGGCGGGCGCGCACTTCGACCGGCTGTCCGACATCCTGGCCTCGGAGCCTGAGCCGAGCAACGGCATCGAGGTGCTGCGGCTGCGAGGCGCGGTCGAGCTGCGCGGGGTCAGTTTCCGCCACGACCCGCGCGCCCCCTGGACCGTGCGCGACGTCTCGGTCTCCGTCCGCCCTGGTCAGAAGGTCGCCCTGGTGGGTGCGTCCGGCTCGGGCAAGAGCACGCTGGCCCGGCTGCTGCTCGCGCTGCACACGCCCGTGCTCGGCGAGATCCGTTACGACGGCGTCCCGGCCGCCGAGCTGAACCTGCGCACGCTGCGCCGCCAGTTCGGCGTGGTCACCCAGGACCCGTCCCTGTTCAGCGGCTCGATCAGGGAGAACATCGCGCTGAACGAGCCGGGCGCGTCCCTGGAGCGGGTGGTCGCCGCGGCCCGCCTGGCGGCGCTGCACGACGAGATCATGGACATGCCCATGGGGTACGAGACGATGCTCACCGACGGCGGCGGCCTGTCGGGCGGGCAGCGGCAGCGGCTCGCCCTGGCCCGCGCCGTCCTGTCGCGCCCGAAGGTCCTGCTGCTCGACGAGGCCACCAGCAACCTCGACAGCGCCACGGAGGCGGTCATCGAGGCCAACCTGAGCCGGCTCGTCCAGACCAGGATCGTGATCGCCCACCGGCTCAGCACGGTCAGGGACGCCGACCTGATCCTCGTGATCGACGCCGGCCGGGTGGTGCAACGCGGCACCCACGACGAGCTGACGGCCATGGGCGGCAAGTACGCCGAGCTGGTCGCCGCCCAGGCCGTGCTCTCCTGACCGTCACGACAGCCGGACGGTCACCGTCACCGAAGCGCCCTCCAGGCCGGCCGTCGGCCCGAAGGTGAGCGCCAGCCGGTCGCCCGTCCTCGCCCCCGCGAGCGGCGGGTCGCCGCGCAGCACACCGGCGACCGGCCGGTCCCAGGTCACGGTCAGCCCGTCCAGGTCGCGCCTGGGATCGGCCACGGTCACGGTGGCCGTGCCCGCGGCGTGCTCCCTGACCAGCACGGCGCAGGGCCCGGAGGCGGAGAGCGGGCCGGCGGCGCCCGCGTTCCAGAAGGCGGCCGCGGTGACGCCCAGCGCGTCCACCCGGACGGCCTGCCGCCGCGCGGTGTTGACGAGCACGCGGGCCCACCCGGGATCGGCGGCCCTGGCGACCGTGCGCTCGCGGCTCGCGCCCGGCAGGAGCAGGTAGACGTAGCCGGCCTGGTCGGGGTCGACGCCGTGGTCGAGCCAGAGCGTGACGTAGTCGCGGTCGCCGCGCCGTCCGCGCCGCTGATCCCCGCGCCGAGGCAGACCACCGCGTCGTCGAGGAAGAACCACGACTTGAACGCCTCCATCGTGCTGTCGAGGCCATTGAGGTGCTGGCCGACGACGGCGTACGTGCCGTCCGTGGCGCCGCCGACCCAGCGGCCGGGCGGGCAGGTGTCGCCCCAGGCCGGGCCCGCGCCGTCGGGCAGCCGCCGGGTCGAGACGGTCGTGCCGGGCAGCCGGTAGGGGTCGACGGTCGTCCAGAACGAGTCGGAGTACTGGTCGGCGTGGCCGCCGGCCCACCAGTAGAGCATGCCGGAGCCGGTGTGCCAGCCCCGCAGGTTCTCGCCGTTGCCGTGCTCGTAGTGGCCGATGGTGGCGGAGGCCATGCTGAGCGCCGCGCACCAGCCCGGCCTGCGGTGCACGGCCCGCGCGCTCATCGGGAACAGCCGGTGGCCGACGGGCTCCGGCGCGGCGGGCACGGCATCGTCGGCCAGGGCGGCGGTCAGGCGGGCGTGGAAGGCCGGGTCGGCCTCGTCCGACATGGGCCGGCACGTCCGGCGTACCGCCCAGCCCTTGACCATCGCCTGCCAGCGGGCCCGGTCGGCGGCCGGGGCCACCTCGCCGAGCAGCAGGATCGCGGCGGCCAGCTCGCGGCCCCTGTCGTGGTCGCCGAACGGCTTCCTGCCGATCCCCCTGCCGCGCACCAGGTCCATGCAGAACCCGTCGTGCACGAACGGCGCGAACGACCGCTCCACCATGGCGAACACGGTCGGGTCCACCACCTCCCACGGCGTGCCGCGCAGCACCGCGAACAGCGTCGCCAGCCCGGTGAGCAGCGTCACCCCGTAGGCCCCTTGGTAGGGCACGGTCGAGTGCTGGACGAACGACCCGTCCCGGTAGAAACCATCGCCCTCGGAGACTGTGCGGAACACCGGGGCGAGCGCCGAGACCGCCAGCGCCGCCTTGCCGGGGTCGGCCCTGAGCATGGCGCGCAGCAACATCACCACGCACAGGTCCACCCGGTTGGCGGCGGTGCTGGTGCCGCTGTAGTCGCCGAGGCGGCTCTCGGGCACGAAGTGGTCGACCGCGTCCCGCAGCGCGGCGCTGCGCCGCTCGTCCAGGTGCGGCCCGACCAGCACGGCCGCGTCGAGCAGCGCCTTCGGCACGCCGATCTCCCAGTGCCACCAGTTGCCCGCCGGGTCGGCGCCGTCGGCGTAGACGTGGCGGCGGTAGTGGTCGATCCCGGCGGCGACAGCGGCGGCCAGGGTCGCGTCGCCGGTCAGCCCCGTCCCCGGCAGCGCGTACGCGCGGGCCATGGCCAGCAGCCGCCGCGGCGTCGCGGCGAACGACGGGAACGGCTGGTCCGCCCAGAGCGACGTGCCCGTGTACGCCATGGCCGCGCGGTGCCGGGCCGCCCGCCGCCCCATCTCGGCCAGCCGCGTCCGGTACGGCTCCGCGCCCGCGTCGAACCCCGACCCCGCCGTCACCTCCCGCCACCGGCGGCGCAGCCTGACGAAGGAGTCGTCGGGCGTGTGGGCGGGCTCGGACCGGGCGAGCGCCCCCGCCACGGCGGCCACGGCGACCGCGCCCGCCTGGAGGAGGAGTCGCCTGGACGGCCGGTGCACGCCTCGATTATGACCCCGGCACCCCCACCGAGCGCCCGTGGGCGGTCAGACCTCCAGCAGGGTCTTGCCGTTCACCGCGCGGGCCTCGATCGCCGCGTGCGCCTCGGCCGCCCGCTCCAGCGGGAACGTGCGCCCGACGACCGCCTTGAGCCGCCCGGCCGCCGCCTCGGCGAGCGCGCGCACGGTCCGCTCGTTCCCGTCCTGGCCCAGGGTCGCCAGTTGCTCCAGGCCGATCACGGTGACGCCGCGGCGGTCGGCCTCCGCCGGATCGACGGTCGTGGCGCTGCCGCTGGACGCGCCGTGCACGGAGAACCGCCCGCCGCGCGCGGTCACCTCGAACGCCTGGCGGCCGAGCTCGCCGCCCACACCGTCGAAGACCACGTCGGGGCCGCGCCCGCCAGTCGCGTCGAGCACCTCCTTGGTCCAGCCGGGACGCGAGTAGTCGACGGTGGCCTCGGCGCCGAGCCCGGCGACCACCGCCAGCTTGGCCGCGCCGCCCGCCGCCCCGACCACCCGCGCGCCGGCCCCGCGCGCGAGCTGCACGAGCAGGCTGCCGAGCCCACCGGCGGCGGCCTGGACGAGCACCCATTCGCCGGGCCGGATCGCGGCGTTCGCGAACAGGCCCACGGCCGTGTTGCCGTCGACGAGCAGCGCCGTGGCGTCGGCCAGCGCGAGCCCGTCCGGCACCTCGATCAGGTCCGCGGCCCTGGCCACGACCAGTTCGGCGTTCCCGCCGCCGAAGCCCGGCGTACGGGTCACCACCCGCCGCCCCACCAGCCCGGCATCGACGTCATCGCCCACGGAGAGCACGAGCCCGCCGACGCCCGCACCCGGCACGTACGGCAGCTCCGGCAGCGGTGGCCCCGGCGTGAACCCCCGCCTGAGCTGCGTCTCGATGAAATTGATCTCGGCGAAGCCGACCCGCACCACGACCTCGCCCGGCCCGGCCACCGGATCCGGGACGTTCCGCGTCTCCAGCACCTCGGGCCCGCCGAACCTCGTCACCTGCACCACTCTCATGACCACTCCTCATCCGGAACGACTCCACGCCCAGCGTGCAACCTCAAGACGACTTGAGGTCAACTCGTCAGCCCGGCGCCCGCCCGCTTGACGGTCCTGATGATCGGCGCGGTCTCGATGTGCCGGATGGCGGGCAGCGCGCCAAGGCTGTCGGTGAGGTAGCGGTAGAAGGCGGTGTCGTCGCGGCACACCACGTTGGCCGCCAGGTTCGTCGGGCCCGTGGTCGCCCCGGCGAAGGCGACCTCCGGGTGCTCGGCCAGCGCCCGGCCGGTCGCGTCGAGGTCGGCGGGCGGCACCGACATCCACAGCTGGGCCTCGACCCGGTAGTCCAGCAGCCGGGGCAGCACGTCCATGTCGAAGAACAGGGCGCCGGCCGCGCAGAGCTGGTCCATCCGCCGCCGGACCGTGGACTCCGACCAGCCGGTCACCGCCGCCAGGTCGGCGTGGCTGGTGCGGCCGTCACGGGACAGCTCGGCCAGCAGCGCGTCGTCGCCGGGGCCGAGCGTCACGTCCTCGCCGGTGTCGCGGGGGCCGTGCACGCGGCCGGCCCGCAGGTGGGCGACCTGGTCGGCGGAGAGCGCGGCGAGCCCGGCCCAGCCGATGCGGCCGCCGACGAACATGTGCAGGGTCCGGTGCGCCGACACCGCGAGCACCCGGTTGGTCCTGGCCAGCTTGGTCAGCAGCAGCGGCTCGCGTTCCCGGTCGAGGCGCTGGATGGCGCCGCAGGAGATCTCGGTGCCGCCGGACAGCAGGTGCACCCAGAACGTGTCGGGCCGCCGTCCGAGGGCCTCGGCGATCGAGGCGCCGGCGTCGGGCGTGCAGCGCAACCGGATGGCCCACGACTGGTGGCCGAGCCGCTGCCGGTCCACCACGCCGACGACCCGGACCGTGCCGCTGGAGCGCAGCCGCCGGTAGCGGCGGGCCACGCGCTGGTCGGACACCCCCAGCACCTCGGCGATCCGGCTGAACGAGGCCCGCCCGTCCACCTGCAACGCGTGCAGCAGCCCGCGGTCGACCTCGTCGAGCGTGACGTTTTCCACCAGACGAGGCTACACAGCGCGGAAAACCGGCAGAACGGCCTCGACGGCTAGGGTTATCCCCCGTCCGGGCCGGACCCTTGCCGCCATGACCACGACACTGACCCGTACGAGCTGGTGGCCGCTGGCCGCCGCCTGCCTGGGCGCCTTCATGCTCCTGGTGGACGTGACCATCGTCATGGTGGCCCTGCCCGGCATCACCGCCGACCTGAAGATGTCCTTCACCGACGCCCAATGGCTCCTGGACGGCTACGCCCTGGCCCTGGCCGCGCTGCTGCTGGCGGCCGGCTCGGTCGCCGACCACGCCGGGCGGCGCAAGGTGTACCTGATCGCCCTCGGCGTGTTCGCGCTCGCCTCCCTGGCCTGCGGCCTCGCGCCCACCGGGGGCCTGCTGCTGGCGGCCCGCGTGCTGCAGGGGGCGGGCGGCGCCGCCATGATGGCCACGACGCTGGCCCTGATCAGCGCCACCTACCACGGCCGGGAGCGCGGCATCGCGTTCGGCGTGTGGGGCGGCGTGAACGGGGCCGCCGCGGCGCTCGCCCCCGTGCTCGGCGGGCTGCTCACCGAGCACCTGCACTGGCGGGCCGTCTTCCTGGTGAACCTGCCCATCAGCCTGGCCGCCGCCTGGATGACCTGGCGCACGGTCGGCGAGTCCCGCCTGCCGGGCGGGGGCCGGCTGGACCGGGCCGGGATGGGCACGTTCACCCTGGCGGCGGGCGCGCTCACGTACGGGCTGATCGAGGCCGGCCCGAACGGCTGGACGTCGGCGCGCACGCTGGTGCCGCTCGCGGTGGCGGTGGTCGCGTTCGCCGCGTTCGTGCTGGTGGAGTCGCGCGGCGCGCATCCCATGGTGGACCTGCGGCTGTTCGCGAACCCGGCGTTCAGCGGGATCATGGCGGGGGCCGGGCTGCTCATGCCGGCCGCGTTCGCCTGCCTGGCCTTCACCTCGCTGTGGTTGCAGCAGGCCGGCGGGCTGGGCCTCGGGCCGGTCCAGGCCGGGCTGGCGCTGACGCCGATGGCCGGCACCTCGCTGGTCGTCTCGGTCGCCGCCGCCCGCCTGCTCCCCCGGCTGACGGCACGTGCCGCGGTCGGCGGCGGGCTGCTGCTGATCGCCGCAGGCGCGCTCCTGCAGGGCATGCTCGACGAGCACTCCACCTGGACGGCGCTCGCGCCGGGCCTGGTGGTGACCGGGATCGGCGTCGGCCTGGCCATCCCGGCGCTCAGCTCGGCCGCCATGGCGCACGTCCCGCCGCACCGGGCCGGGATGGCGGCGGGCGCGGTCAACACCGTCAGGCAGCTCGGGTACGCCCTCGGCATCGCCGCGTTCGGCATCCTGTTCCAGGACGGCATGACCGGGCCGGGCTCGTTCCCCTCGGCGCTGAACGCCGTCTACCTGGCCGCCGCGGTCACCGGGCTGTTCGCCGGCCTGCTGGTGCTGGCCGCCGTCCGGCCCGCGCGGTCAGCGTGAGCGGGGCAGCGGCTCGCGGGCCAGCCAGGTGAGGGCGGCCAGCAGGTGCACCCGCCACCAGTAGCCGTCGTGGCCGCCGATCCACGCCTCGCACCGGTGGGCCACGCCCGCCCCGGCCAGGCGGGCGGCCAGCGAGCGCGCGCAGTCGAGCAGGGCCGGTTCGAGCGTGCCCGCCGCCAGGTAGCGGGGCACCCGTACGGAGGTGTCGAGCAGCTGCGGCAGCAGGTTGGGGCTGAGGGCGACCGCCGCGGCGATCCTGCCGGGGCACCGGTCGGCGGCGGTCAGCGCGAAGCCGGCGCCGTCGGAGAAGCCGGCGCTGATCACGTGACTCGCCTCGGGGAAGCCGGGCAGGACCTCGCCGACGACGAAGGCCAGGTGCGCCGCGAAGCGCCGCGGGTCGGCGTAGGGCAGGTACTCCCTGGCCCGCCCGTCCGGGTACGGCCCCGGCGCGTCGGCGGCGTGCGGGCCGGCCAGGATCAGCGGCGGCAGCGTGCCGGCCAGGATCGCCGGCTCCAGCACCCGGGCGTGCGACTCGGCGGCCTGCCCGTCGGCCAGCAGGCACAGGGGCATCGGCCGGATCGGACCGGGCGGCCGGTAGACGGTGATCGCGCGGCGCTCCCCCAGGTGGACGCTGCTGATCTCGCGGGTGACCAGCGTGCCGGCGAGCCGGGCGGCCGTCGCGGGGGCCTGGGCGGCGCGGGAGCCGTGCCAGATGCGCTCCACCGGCCGGCCGCCGGGAGGCACCGCGGTGACGCCGATCACGGCCCGGTCCAGGTGCCGTACGCGCAGGGACAGCTCCCACAGGTCGGCCGCCCCCTTGACCGGCCACATCGGGAACCGCACGCCCGAGACGAGCTGCGCGTTCGGCCCCTGCCAGAGCACGTGCAGCACGTCGTCGTCCTCGCCCCAGACGGCCAGCGGCCCGCCGGTCAGCATGGGCCGCAGCTCGGCCAGGGCACGCCGCCGCCACACGCGCGCGAAGTGCACGCCGTCGGGCAGCTCGTGGGCGTAGCGGCGCCTGGCCCGGCGGCGGTTGCCCCGCAGCAGCGCCTGGTTGCGCTGGGCGAGCGTCTCGCGGCCGGCGGCGGCGCGTTCCTCGTCCGTCACGCCGGCCTCGCCGAAGGCGACCTTGTCACCGTGGAACTCGATGGTCTGCACGGCGAGCCGATCACCTGGGGGCATACCTGTACCAAAGCCTGCCGGCCCGCCCGGCGCAAGAATCCCAGGTCAGTGGACGCGGCTCCGGATCAGCCGGTCGAGCAGGCCGTGCACCTGGGCGGGTGACAGGGCGGCGCCCTGGCGCAGGCACTCGGCCAGCTCGGCGGCGGGCAGCGCGTGCCGGATCAGCTGCTCCCGCTCGGCGCCGTCGGCCGGGTCCAGCTCCGGCGGCGAGAAGCCGACCCGGGCCCCGACCGCCTCGACCGCGCCGAGCAGGCGGGCGCCGTCCCGCGGCAGCCCGCCCGCGGTGAGCACCCCGGCCAGGGTGTGGGCCATGACCAGCCAGGACGTGACGTCCTTGTCCTCGTCGAGCATGCGCAGGATCGGCAGCCCGGACGCCAGCGGCCGGTCGGTACGGCCGCTCAGCAGGTCGATCTTCATCAGCAGCCAGGTCGAGGAGGCGGTGACGAAGCGGTGTCCCGTCCTGGTGGCCACCTCGATCGACCGGGTCAGCCACCCGGCCGCCTCGCCCGTCTCCCGGGCGAACACCAGCAGCATGCCGAGCACCATCAGCGCCTCGGCGTGCAGCCACTCCATGCCGGCCACCTCGGCCAGGTCGAGCGCGGCACGGGCGTCGGCCAGGGCGTTCGGCGCCCCGCACAGGCCGCCGAAGAGCGCGCGGTAGGTGAGGGCGCGCCCCTCGGCGACCAGGTCGTCGGCCAGGCGGGCCATCTCGGCCGCCTCCCTGGCCCGCCGGCTCGCGGCGGGGAAGTCACCGGCCAGGTAGTGCAGGCCGGCCATGCCGATCAGCGCCTGGGAGCGCACGCCGGGCTCGGCGTCGGGGTAGAGCTCCATGGCCGCCGACAGGCTGGCCAGCCCCTCGGCGACGTGGCCCCTGCGGTACCAGAACCACGACAGCAGGCCGGTGAGCCGCAGCGCGTACCCGCCGTCGCCGGCCAGCATCGCCGAGGTGAACGCGGCCCGGTGCTCGGCCTGGTCGGCGAGGAGCACCTCCATCGCGGCGGTCGCCCCCTCGCCGCGGATCCTGGCGTCGGCGGCCTCGGCTCGGCCCAGCACCCAGGCGCGATGCGCGGCCTGGGCCTCGGCCAGCTCGGCCGGGTCCTGCCGGGCGCGGGCGAACTCCTTGATCGTCTCCAGCAGCCGGTAGCGACGCGGCGAGGTGCCGGGCTCGACGGCGACCAGCGACTTGCGCACCAGCGCGCCCAGGCCGCCCAGGACCGGCCGCCCGCACACCGCGGCCGCGGCGTCCAGGTCGAAGCCGGAGGCGAACGCGCCGAGCCGGTGGAACAGCTCGCGCTCGGCGGGTTCGAGCAGGTCGTAGCTCCACTCCACGGTACGGGCGAGCGTGCGGTGCCGCCGCGGGCCGGCGCCGTCGGTGAGGACGCTGAACCTGTCGTCCATCGAGGTGAGGATCTGCTCGACCGACAACATGCGGCACTGCCCGGCGGCCAGCTCGACCGCCAGGGGCAGCCCGTCGAGCCCCAGGCAGAGGCGTTCGGCGTTGGCCAGCTCCGCGGGTGTCGGCTCCCAGCCGGGCGCGGCGGCCCTGGCCCGGCTCAGGAACAGGTCGCGGGCGTCCGCCGTGGACAGCGGCGGCACGTCGTACAGGGCCTCGCCCGGCACGCCGAGCGTCTCGCGGCTGGTGGCGAGCACGCGTACGCCGCCCGCCCCGGCCAGCAGCTCCGACACCGTGTCGCGGACGGCAGCCACGAGGTGCTCGCAGTTGTCGATCACCAGCAGCGGGCTCCGGCCGCGCAGCGCGTACGCCAGGCGTTGCCCGGTGACCGGCCCGGTGAGCCCGAGCACCTGGGCGATGGCCCCGGCCACCAGCGAAGGGTCGGCCAGCCCGGCCAGCTCGACCAGCCACGGCCCGTCGGCGTCGTCCCTGGCCCGCGCGGTCTCCAGCGCCAGCCTGGTCTTGCCGATGCCGCCCGGCCCGCTGAGCGTGACCAGCCGGTGCTCGGCGAGCAGCGCGGCCACCTGCTCGACCTCGGCCGCCCGGCCGACCAACGCGGTCACGGGGAAGGGCAGGTTACCGCCGCGTTCCGGCAGCGGCGCGGCGACGCCGGGGCGCAGCCCGTCGTCCTGGGCCAGCACCGCCGCCTCCAGCTCGCGCAGCCCCGGCCCCGGGTCGATGCCCAGCTCCTCGGCCAGCACGCGGCGGGCGGAGCGCAGCGCGGCCAGCGCGTCGCCCTGGCGGCCCGACCGGTACAGGGCCAGCACCAGCAGCTCCCAGCCGCGCTCGCTCATGGGCTGCTCGGCGGTGAGCTTCTCCAGCTCCGGCACCACGGCCGCGTGCCGCCCGAGCGCGAGCTGCGCGGCGTACAGGCTCTCCCGCGCCGACAGGAACAGACCCTGGAGCCGCGCGATCTCCGGCACGGCGAAGGCCGCGCCCGCGAACTCCCCGTACGGCTGCCCGCCCCACAACTCCACGGCCTCGCTCAGCACGGCCAGCGCCGAGCTGTGGTCGCCCGACTCCAGCAGGAGCTGCCCTTCCGCGACCTTGCGGGCGAACCGCTCGGCGTCCACGGCGTCGGGCTCGACGCGCAGCGT
Source organism: Nonomuraea sp. NPDC005692 (assembly GCF_040631115.1). NCBI lineage: Bacteria > Bacillati > Actinomycetota > Actinomycetes > Streptosporangiales > Streptosporangiaceae > Nonomuraea > Nonomuraea sp. NPDC005692. Next base: position 75,964 of record NZ_JBEXYU010000011.1, read on the forward strand.
GTAGCCGTTGCCGACGCGGGCCAGCACGCTCTGCGGCGACCGGCTGGTCCGGCCGGGTTCGAGGGCCTTGCGCAGCCTGGTGATGTAGGAGTGCAGGGTGGGCATCGAGGCGGGCTCGCCCTCGTCCCAGGCGGCGTCGAGCACGCGTTCCGCCGAGACCACCTGCCCGCGCGCCGCGACCAGCACGGCGAGCACCGCGCGCTGTCTCGGGCCGCCGAGCGCGACCTCCACCCCGTCGATCTCGGCCACGATGGGCCCCAGCACCTTGACGCGCAGCGCCACTTTCCACCTCGGTTCAGCGGCCCGGGCCACCCCGGGTCAAGGAAGCTTAAATGAGGTTTGGCACCGATTGCTGCTTTGTTACGACTTGACTTATTCGTCATCTCCCCAGTTCGGAGCCAGGTTCCTGGCGATCCGGATGTCGTCGTTGCTCGTGCCGGCGGGCACCATGGGCCACACCATCGCGTCCCGGTGAGTCGATCAGGCGGCCCTTGTCATCCGCTGGTGGCCAGTTGCAGGTGCTTGCGGCCGGGCCCCCGGCGGGCCTCGGCCGCCCGGTCCCGCCACCAGGTCAGGCCATTGCGGGCGGCCAGCCGTTCGAGCTCGGTCAGGTGCCGGAGCGCGCTCTCGTGCCGGCCGGTCGCCTCGGCCAGCAGCGCGAGATGCCAGTCCACCGGCCCCACCCAGGCGCAGGCCGACAGGACGGTGATCCGGCCGCCGAAGGGCAGCAGCGCCTCGTAGAGCACGCGGCACTCGTGCACCCGGCCGAGCGCCGCCGCGGCGGCGGCCCGCAGGCACAGGGTGGACGGGCGCGACCGGTCGAGAAGCGGCTGGCCGTTCAGCTTGCGGGCCTCGTCCATGCGGCCCTGGGCGTGCAGGTGGAGGGTACGCGCGGCCTGGTCGAGGGCGTGGTTCGCGCCGCTCAGGACATCGATGAGCGGCCCTGCGGCGGCCATCGTGCCCCGGTGGTAGGCCAGGGCCAGGCGGCCGGCGGTCACGGCGCGGGTGGCGTGCCAGATGCCGAGGCCGGTCGCCTGGTCGGCGGCATCGGCGTACAGGTCGTCCGCCTCGTCGAAGTGGCCGCCGAGCACCAGCCGGCCCGCCCGCCACAGCGTGTGCTGGAAGCGCGGCCAGGGCAGCGGGAGCCGGTCGAGCAGGTCGTCGCAGCGGGCCGCGGCCAGGTCGGCGCCGGTGACGTCGAAGAGCTCCATCCGGTTGTGGGTGTCCATCATGTTCGCGAGCAGCTGGTAGGCCGGCTCGCCGTCCGCCAGCTCGTGCAGCTCGGCGGCCAGGTCCGTCAGCTCGTGCACGTGCAGGGGACGCGGCAGCGACAGGTGCCTGGCGTTGAGCGCGCGCATCAGCAGCCGCCGGTCACCCAGCCGCCGGGCCATGGCCACGGCCTGCGCGGACAGCCCATGGGCCCGCGGGTCGCCGGAGGCGTCGTAGAGCTCCTGGGCCAGCCCGGCCAGCAGCATCGCGCGCTCTGCGCCGTCCGGTTCGGGCAGCTCGCGCAGCGCGTCCTCGAAGCGGCGGACGAGCAGCGGGTCGGCCGCGCCGTACGGGTCGCGCAGCGTCCAGATCGACGGCGTGTCGAACGAGGTCAGCGCCCGGACCCGGAGCGCCGCTCCCCCGTCCGCGATGCGGTCGGCCGCCCGCACGGCCTGGTCCCTGACCCGGCGGGCCCTGGCCGGCTCGCCCGCCGCGAGCAGCGCGCGCACCTGCCGCAGCAGCAGCTCCACGTGCTCGGCCGGGTCGCCGCCGCAGGCGTCGTGCGCGGTCACCGCGTGCCCCAGCCAGGACGCGGACTCGGCGTAGCCCAGGCGCAGCTCGGCCTGCTCGGCCGCGGCCCGCGCCCACCGCACCGCCTCCCCGTACGCCACCGGCCCGGCCTGCACGGCGTGATGGGCGATCACCTCGACGTCGGTCGCCGGGCGGGCGGACAGGGCGGCGGCGAGGTCGCGGTGCAGCGCGGCCTTGCGCAGCGGCGGCAGGTCCCTGACGAGCGCCTCGCGCACCAGGTCGTGCACGAACGCCAGCCGCCCGCCGGCCCGCGCCGCCAGCAGGCCGCCGCGCACGGCCCGGTCGAGCGGCCCGTACGCCTCCTCCCCCGCGACCCGGGCCACCACGGCCGGGTCGAACTCCCGGCCGGCCAGCGCCGCGACCGCGAGCACGTCCGTGACCCCGGCGAGCGCGTCCAGCCGCAGCCGGACCAGCTCGGTCACCGCTTCGGGCACCCCGTCCACATCCGGGTTCCGAGCAAGCAGCCTGATGCTCTCGCGCAGGAAGAACGGGTTGCCGCCGGTGCGGTCGGCCATCCTGGCGCACGACTCGTCGTCCAGCTCGACGCCGAGATCGGCCGCGATGGCGCGGACCGCCTCGGGGCCGACGCCGGTCAGGCGCAGCCGCGACAGGTCGTAGCGGACCAGCCGCCCGAGCACGTCGCCGGTCCCGGTGCGGAAGGCCGCGACCAGCGTGACCGCGCCGCCGCGCAGCAGCATGACCAGGTGCCTGAGCAGGTCGAGCGAGGCGGGGTCGGCCCATTGGAGGTCGTCCAGGACGATGACGAGCGGCTGGGCGCGTGAGGCCGTGACCAGCCACCGGGCGGCGGCCTGGTTCCGGCGCGACAACAACGCCTCGGCCGGGCCCCCGCCGTCCGGCGGCGCTTCGGGGCGGGCGTCGAGGAGGCCGGACAGGGGCTCGCGGTCCGGCGGCGGGCAGTGCGGCTCCAGCGCCTGGAACACCTGCGTCCACGGCCACAGCGCGGGCGTGCCCTCGGCGTCGTGGCAGCGTCCACGGAGCACGAGCCGGCCGAGCCGCGCGCAGTGCTCGCCGAACGCCTCCAGCAGCCGCGTCTTCCCGATCCCCGGCTCACCGCTGACCTCGGCGACCGCGAGCCCGGCGGGCGCGGCCCGCTCGGCCACCGCCACCAGCTCGGCGAGCTGGGCCGCCCGCCCGTGCGGGATGTCCAGCGGGCGTGGCGCGGCCACCAGCGCCGGGGTGTCGTCCACCGGCGCGAGCGAGCCGGCCTGGCGCAGGATGTCCGACTCCAGTGACCGCAGCTCTGGTCCGGGATCCAGGCCGAGCTCGTCGGACAGCCGCCTGGCCGCCGTGCGCAGCACGGCCAGCGCCTCGGCCTGACGCCCGGTGCGGTACAGGGACAGCGCGAGCAGGCACCACAGGCGCTCGCGCAGCGGGTTGGCGACGGTCTCGGCCTCCAGCTCGGTGATCAGCGCCTGGGGGCGGCCCAGGTCGAGCAGCGCGCGGGCCCGCCGCTCGACCGCGACCAGGCGCAGCTCGCGCAGGCGGCTCACCTCGATGATCGCCCACGGCTCGTCCTGGAACTCCTCGTACGGCGAGCCGCGCCACAGCCCGAGCGCCTCCTCCAGGCAGGCCAGCGCCTCCTCGGCCGACCGGAACTCGGCCCGGTTCACCAGCTCGGCGAACCGGAGCGCGTCCACGTCGCCGGCGGCCAGCAGGTAGCCGGGCGGGCGGGCGATCAGCGTCCTGGGCCGGGCGCGCGGCCCTCGGTCCGGCTCGATCGCGCGGCGCAGGTTGGAGACGTAGGAGTGCAGGGTGGGCAGGGCGCTGGGCGGGGGGGCGTCGCCGTACAGGTCGTCGATCAGCGTCTCGGCGGGGACCACGGCCCCCTGCGCGACCAGCAGCCGGGCCAGCACGGCTCGCGGACGGGGGCCGCCGAGACCGACCGCGCCCCCGTCGGCGTCGCGGACCTCCAGCGGCCCCAGAACTCGGAATTCCACGTTGTCCCACTCATCGGCTTCGTCCTAATTGATCACAGTATGGTCGGGCCGACTTGAAGGAGACTGGAACCCTCTACGTGCCCGCCCTGATCGGCACGACGTTGCCGGGCCCGCCGCGGCGTGGCAGCGCGAACCAGGTGGCCTTGCCGACCAGGTCGGGATGGGTCAGGTAACGCTGGGGATGGCAGCCGTAGAAGCCGTCGGAGAGCCGGGCGACGATGCGCAGCCCCCGTCCGTGCTCGGCGGACGGGTCGGGGACCGAGGGGGCGGGCAGGGGCGGGCCGGCGTCCACGACGACGCACATGACCTCCTTGGCGTCCACGTGGAGGAGCAGCTCGTAGGGGCCCTCGCCGTACATGAACGCGTTGGTGACCAGCTCGCTCACCATGAGGACGGCGTCGTCCACGACGTCGTCGTGCAGGTCGAGCCCGGACAGCTCGTCCCGGATGATCGACCGGGCGTGGCCGACGGTCCGGGCGTCCGGGCGCAACGGCCATACGTACTGCATCCGGCTCCGCCGGGCCGACCGCAGCCTGGACATGGCCTCTCCATCCTGGGAAGGGCGGCGACGAATGCTCGTTTCAGTCAACACGAGACCTGCCTCCGAGTTGTCGGACATGCGGCTGTCCAAACCTGTACGCACGGAACGGCCATTCGGGTCGAACGTTTTCCGAGAAATCCTGACTTTCTTCGCAGCTCGACATGTCCTCCCAGGTCAGCGGGTACGGACAGGGCCATGAGCAGTCCTGACGAGAGCACCCCCGCAACCGACACCACGCCGCTCCTCGACGCGGCCAGGCGTCCGGCCGAACGTCCGGGTGAGCGCCCGGCCGGGCGTCCGGACGAGGCGGGGAAGATCGTGGCCGAGCACAAGCCCGCCGGGCAGGCGGCGCTGGAACAGGCCCTGTCGCAGGCGGGCATACACCTGGAGGACCTGACCGGCGAGACGCCCGACCGGCCGCGCGGCTAGGACCGGCCAGGCCCGGGGCGAGCGCCCCGGAACCGGCCAGGCCCGGGGCTACGGGCGGCCGATGCCCGCGCCCACCTCCTCGATGAGGTCGTCGACCCGCCTGGCCAGCTCCACGTCGAGGGCCGTCACCGCGCCCACGGAGACGGTCCTGACCACGATGGCCAGGCCGCCCTCGGTGTCCTGGAGCTGGGGCTGCCGGCCGTGGGTGACCTTGAGCCGGTCGAGCGCGCGGCGGACGGCACGCAGGTTCTCCCGCGGCAGGGCGATCTCCCGGCGCAGCGCCGAGCGGTCGCCGCTCCACAGCGGCAGGGTGGCGAGGGCCGCGGCGATCTCGCCGGCGGTGAGCGGGGCGGCGTGCCCCTTGGGGCCGGTGATGCCGCCGCCGCTGTCCGGCGGGTCGAACAGGGGGCGTACCTGCTCGGGGATATGCAGCCGGGCGACCAGCTCGGGATCCTGCTCGGCGACGGCGGCCAGCACGGCCTGGGCCCTGATCCTGGCCTGCTCGGGCGGACGGCGGCCGAGCAGCGCCGCCTGCCGGACGAAGCCCTCCTCGGTGCCGTCGTTGCGCGGATGGTCCATGGGGAAGTCGTCGGTCAGCTCGGGCGGCAGGGCGTCGATGAGCTCGCGCCGGTCGTCGTCGTCGAGTGTGCGGGCGAGCGTGGTCAGCGTGGCCTCCGCCGCCGCTCTGGCCGGGCCGGCGCCCAGGCCCGTCATGCGGCCGATGGACGCCAAGAGTGCACGATATTCCATGATTCGTCCCCCGATCCGAACCTTCAGGCTCCCCGTGCCCAGGTCAGAGGTGTCGACACCTCCACACGACCTGCGGGGTGAGGGGCACGTCGGTGAGGCGTCCGGCCAGCTCGGGCATGGCGGCGGCGACCGCGTTGCCGATGGCGGCGGGAGGGCCGATCGTGCCCGCCTCACCCGCCCCCTTCATGCCGCCCGGGGTGAGCGGTGAGGGGGTCTCCAGCAGCACGACCTCGATGTCGGGCACCTCGCGGGTGGTCGGCAGCAGGTACTCGGCGAGCGGCTGCCCCTCCTCGGTGTGGACGATCTCCTCGGTCAGCGCCATGCCGATGCTCTGCGCGACCCCGCCGCGGATCTGGCCCTCGACCAGGGACGGGTTGACCAGCGTCCCGGCGTCGTTCACCACCCAGTAGCGCTCCACCTCGACCGCGCCGGTCTCGGGGTCCACCGCGACGGCGGCGGCGTGCGCGCCGTAGGCGAAGGTGTAGGCGGCCGGATCGTAGCTGACCCGCTCCTCCAGGCCCGGCGTGACGCCTTCCGGCAGGTCCCAGGCCCGCCAGGCGGACGTGGCCAGCTCCCGCAGCGACACCGACGCCCGCGGGTCGCCCTTGACGCGCACGGACTCCTCGGCGATCTCCAGGTCGCCGGGCGCCGCCTCCAGCCGGTGGGCGGCGATGGCCAGCAGCTTGTCCCGCAGCCGGGCGGCGGCCTGGACGAGCGCCCCGCCGCCGACCGCGAGCGACCGGCTGGCGATCGACCCGATCGACGAGTACGGCGTCGCCGCCGTGTCCCCCAGCACCACCCGCACCCGCTCGATCGGCACCCCCATCCGGTCGGCCGCCACCTGGGCCAGCGCGGTCTCGATGCCCTGCCCGATCGAGACCACCCCGGACGACACCACCACCGACGCGTCCGGCTCCATCCGCAGCACCGCCGTCTCGTAACCGCCCGCCTGGATGCCCGACGCCTTCATCTCCATCGACGGGCCAAGGCCGGTGGTCTCGACGTGGCAGGAGTAGCCCACGCCGCGAAGGCGGCCGTCGTCCACGCCGGTGACCGGGGTGACCAGGTCACGCAGGGTGCGCAGGGCCCGGGGGTAGTCGCCGGAGTCGTACTGCTGGTAGACCCGGCTCGTGCAGGGCAGCTCGTCCGGCGCCAGCATGTTGCGCAGCCGCAGCTCGACCGGGTCGAGGCCGAGCCTCCGGGCCGCCTCGTCGATCAGGCGCTCCCTGGTCCAGGTGCACTCGGGCTGCCCGAAGCCGCGGTAGGAGCCGGTCGGGGTGGTGTTGGTGACCACCCCGCGCACGCGTACGCCCACCCGCTCGAACCGGTACGGCCCCGGCAACAGGGTGGCCGAGACCGCGAAGGGCGAGATGCCCACGTTCGAGGGATGGGCGCCGAGGTCGCCGAGGATGTCGGCGTGCAGGGCGACGAACCGGCCCGCGCCGTCGAGCGCCAGCCTGGCCCGGTGGACGGCGGCCCGCGCGGGCAGGGTCGCCGACAGCCGGTCGCCGGGCGACTCGGTCCAGCTCACCGGGCGGCCCGTCCGCATCGCGGCCAGGCAGACGAGCGCCTCGTCGGGGTAGACGTGCTCCTTGCCGCCGAACCCGCCGCCGGTGTCCCGGCTGATCACGCGTACCCGGTCGTGGACGAGCCCGAACGCGTCGGCCAGGTGCTCGCGCACGTGGTGCGGGGCCTGGGAGGAGATGTGCACGGTCAGCTCGTCGTCGGCGTAGGAGGCCACGACGCCGCGCGGCTCGATGGGATGCGGCGAGATCCGGCCCATCCTGAACGTCATCTCGACGACGTGCTCGGCGGATTCGACGAACTCCGCGCAGTCGGCGTCGCCGAGCAGGAAGTCGGTGACCAGGTTCGTGCCCCACTCGGGGTAGAGCAGCGGCGCGTCCTCGTCGAGGGCGCGTTCCGCGCCGACGGTCGCGGGCGACTGGTCGAGCTCCAGGTCCAGCAGGTCCGCGGCGTCCCGGGCGGCGGCGGGGGTGCCGGCCACGACGACGGCGAGCGGCTGGCCGGCGTACCTGATCGTGTCGTCGAGCACCCGGTAGGAGGCCGACCGCTGGCCGGGGGCGAGGGTGACGCAGGGCAGCCGCAGCCCCGAGGCGTCGGCGGGGGTGATGACGTCGATCACCCCCTCGACCGTCCAGGCCGCCTTGGCGTCGCAGCCGAGGAGCCGTCCGTGCGCGACGGGGCTGCGCACCACCACCGCGTACGCCATGCCAGGCAGGCGTACGTTGCCGACGTATCTCCCCTTTCCGGTCAGCAGTCTGGCGTCTTCCCTGCGAGGCGTCCGCGCGCCGACATAGCCCATGGGCCGATTGTGCGCGCCGCGAGGCGTGCGGTCCATATACGAACTCGCCGGGCGGCAGGCGGGAAAGACCAGGTCAGCGAGGGTATCGATGCAGACTTTTCTTCCATATCCGGATTTCACGGCCAGTGCCGGGGTCCTGGACGCGCTGCGGCTGGGCAAGCAGCGGGTGGAGGCCCTGCAGGTGTTGCGCGCCCTGACCGTCCCCGGCTACGGCTGGCGCCACCACCCCGCCGTCAAGATGTGGGCCGGCTACGAGGAGGCCCTCGTGCGCTACGGGCTCGACGTGTGCGACCGCTGGTGCTCGACCGGCCGGGCCGACACCTGCGCGGCCACGATGTCCGTCGAGCTGGGCCGCGCCTGCGGCACCCCCGTCATCCGCACCCAGCACGAGCTGGCGGCGGCCGGCGAGCTGCCGCCCTGGCTCGGCGACGACGCCTTCCACCGCAGCCACCGCTCCGCCCTGCTGCGCAAGGACCCCGGCCACTACCGCCCGCTCTTCGGCGACGAGCCCGACGACCTCGAATACGTCTGGCCCGCCTCCGGCCGCCCGCCCGCCTGCCTACCGGCCTGACCCCGCTCCGGCGCCGACGCGCGCACCCGTGAGAAGGGACTCTGCGTGCCGCGTCGCCGTGGCGGCGCCGAAGGCGACGAGCCGCACCAGGTCCTCGTCCGTCGTCGTGGCCCCGCGCCAGGCGGCGACGTCCGCGTCGGTGACCCGGTAGGGAGCCAGGGCGGCGAGCAGCGCGAGCCGAGCTCCCGGCCGTTCCTCGTCGGGCACGCCCGTCAGCGGGCCCGACAGCCGGTCGCCGCCCATCGGCGGGTGCTCGCCGTCCCAGGCCGCGACCGCCGCGGTGACGGCCGTCCGCGCCGCCTCGCCGAGCAGGTCCCCGCCCGTCCCCGCGACGGCCATGAGCGTGGCGTACGCCGTGCCGACCGGCGTGCCGGCCGCCCAGGCGGGCTCGGCCGAGGAGGGCAGGCCGTCCAGCACGTCCAGGCCCGCCCCGGGCGGCAGCTCCCTGCGTACCGTCCGGGACATGGCCCGGCCGCCCACGCTGCGCACCAGGCGCGACTTCTGCAGGTTGCCCGGCAGCAGGTTCTCGGTGAGCAGGGACGAGGCGATCCGGTTGACGAAGTGGAAGGTCAGCGCGGTGCCGACGTACGCGGGCGCCTGGTCCGCGGGGAAGGGGGCGGGCACGCGCCGGTCCTTGGCCCACCGCAGCAGCGCGGCGTGCCCGGGATCCGCCGGCACGCCCCCGGCCGCGACGGTCTCGGCCAGCCGGTGGTCGCCGGTGGCGTGCAGCAGCGTCGTGTGCGCGGCCACGCAGAACGGGCACCGGTTGGCCAGTGACACCCCCAGCGCCACCACCTCCCTGCCGGTCCTGGACCCCGGCCCGGCCAGCAGCGACTCCCGCAGCAGCGCCCAGGTCCCGGCCAGCACGGCGGGGGCGGGCGACAACGTCAGGAAGACCGCCATGCGGGCCATGCCGAAGTCGTCGGCCAGGCGCGCGTAGACCTGGGCCACCCGGCCCGTGGCGTCCTGCGGCCGGACGGGCGTGACGTAGCGGAACTGGCCTGCGGCCGTCGGCGTCGTGTTCATGGCCGCCATGGTGGGGCGCGGGCAGGGCCGGAGTCGTCCTGCCCGGGATGACTCCCGCGGCTACGGCGCGGGGCGCAGAGGCGGGTGGCGTACGACGGCGGGAGTAGTGCCCCATTCCGCCCACGTGAGGACGATTATCGACACATCAGGCTCTACTGTGCTTGGCATGAGCTTGCGATGGCACCCCGCCGTCATGGACGTGGCGCTCGCGGCGGTGGTGGCCGTGCTGCTGACGGCGACCGTGGTGGCCACGCCGGACGCGGGGCCCGCGGACTACGCCGCCGTGCTCGCCGGGTCGCTCGCGCTCGTCGCCTGGCGGCGGGCGCCGATCCCGGCGCTGCTGGTCACCACGCTGTGCATGCTGGTCTACTCCGCGCACGCGCAGCCCGGCCCGCCGGCCGCCTTCCCCGTGATGGTGACCGTGTTCGCCACGGTCAGGGCCGGTCACCGGGCGCTCGCGGCGGTGGCGGGCGCGGTGTTCCTGGGCGGGACCCTGGCGGTCAACCTGGCCACCCCCGACGGGCAGACCGCGCAGGAGATCGTGCAGAAGACGACGCTGCTGCTCGGCTGGTTCCTGGCGGCCGGGGTGACCGCGACCGTGACCCGGCACCGGCAGGCGTACCTTCTGCAGGTCGAACAGCGGGCCGCCGAGGCCGAGCGGACCCGCGAGGAGGCGGCGCTGCGCCGGGCGGGCGAGGAGCGGCTGCGCATCGCCAGGGAGCTGCACGACTCGCTCACCCACACCATCTCGGTCATCAAGGTGCAGGCGGGCGTGGCCGTGCACCTCGCGCGCAAGCGCGGCGAGGAGGTGCCGGCGGCGCTGCTGGCCATCCAGGAGGCCAGCGGCGAGGCCATGCGCGAGCTGCGCGCCACGCTGGAGGTGCTGCGCGAGGACGACGACGCCCCCGCGGCCAGCGGCCTCGACCGGCTCACCCACCTGGTCGAACGGGCCCGCTCGACCGGCGTCCCGGCCACGGTGACGGTCACCGGCGACCGCCGCGACCTGCCGGCCGAGGTCGACCGGGCGGCCTACCGGATCGTCCAGGAGGCGCTGACCAACGTCTCCAAGCACGCCGGGCCCGCCACCGCCTCGGTACGCGTCGACTACGGCAAGGAGGAGCTGATCGTGCAGGTGGACGACGACGGCCGCGCGAACGGCGGCCCCTGCGACCCCGGCGTGGGCCTGCTGGGCATGCGCGAGCGGGTCACGGCGCTCGGCGGGCGGCTGGCGACCGGGCCGCGTCCCGAGGGCGGGTTCACCGTACGCGCCGAGCTGCCGCTGCAGGAGGCCCGGTGATCCGCGTGCTGCTGGTGGACGACCAGGCCCTGATCCGTGGCGGCTTCCGCGCCCTGCTGGAGGCCGAGGACGACATCGAGGTCGTCGCCGAGGCCGCCAACGGGGAGCAGGCGGTCGCCCTCGCCCTGGAACACCGCCCCGACGTGGCGCTCGTGGACGTGCAGATGCCCGTCATGGACGGCATCGAGGCCACCAGGCGGATCGCCGCCGACGACCGCCTGACCGAGGTCCACGTGGTGATCCTGACCAACTACGGCCTGGACGAGTACGTCTTCCACGCCCTGCGCGCCGGCGCGAGCGGCTTCCTGGTCAAGGACACCGAGCCCGCGGACCTGCTCCAGGGCGTCAGGGTGGCCGCCCGCGGCGACGCCCTGCTCTCCCCCGCCATCACCCGCCGCCTGATCGGCGAGTACGTCGCCCGCCGCCCCGAACCCGAACCCCAGGGCCTGGACGTGCTCACCAACCGCGAACGCGAGGTGACCGCCCTGGTCGCCCGCGGCATGTCCAACGACGAGATCGCCGCCCAGATGGTGATCAGCCCGACCACCGCCAAGACGCACGTCAGCCGGGCGATGACCAAGCTGCACGCCCGCGACCGCGCCCAGCTCGTGGTCTTCGCCTACGAGTCCGGCCTGGTGACGCCGCGCGAGCGCTGACCCGAGGCTTGACCGTCAAGGAACGCGGTCCCTCCGCATACCCGTCCCGGACTGAGTACACTCGGGCACGTTCAACGGCCGAGACTTGTACGGCGAGGCTCTTGGCCCGGGGCGGTGGCCCCTCGGCCCCCGTCCCTCTGGAGTCACGTGAGCAGCGGGCTTGTCGATGCTCCGCCCTCCAGCGACCCCGGCGCTCCCAAGCGGCGCCGCCGGCGCTGGCTACGCTGGGTGATCGCGATCGCGGTCGCCGTCGTCCTCCTGGTCGCCGGCGTGGCCGTCGGCGTCACCGCCAAACTCAGCGGCAACCTCAAGCGCTCCACGGTCACCAAGGAGGACCTCGGCGAGACGCGGCCGCCGAAGGTCGCCACCTCGGCGATGAACGTCCTGATCGTGGGCTCCGACCAGCGCGACGGCAAGAACGCCAGGTACGGCCGCCGCATCGCGGGCGAGCGCACCGACACGATCATGCTGGCGCACGTGTCGTCCAAGCGGGACAACGCCATGGTGATCAGCTTCCCGCGCGACTCGCTGGTCCAGCTGCCCGCCTGCCGGGCCACGGGCGGCCTGCCCGGCCAGCAGCCGCACCTCGGCATGATCAACGAGTCGTTCAACTCCGGGGGCATCGCCTGCACCTGGAAGACGATCGAGTCGCTCACCCGCATCCACATCGACCACTTCGTGAAGGTGGACTTCACCGGCTTCAAGAGCATGGTCAACGCCGTGGGCGGCGTCGAGGTCTGCCTGCCCTCTCCGGTGAACGACAAGAAGGCCCTGCTCCACCTGCCCGCCGGGCGGCAGACGCTCAACGGCGAGCAGGCGCTCGGCTACGTCCGCGCCCGCTACAGCCTCGGCGACGGCTCCGACATCGGGCGCATCCAGCGGCAGCAGATGTTCATCGCCTCGATGCTCAAGAAGGTGATGAGCGGCGAAACGCTCGCCGACCCGTCCAAGCTGTTCGGCTTCCTCGACGCCGGCACCCGGTCGGTGACCGTCGACGACGACCTGTCGGTGGGCGTCATGAAGGATCTCGCCACCAGCCTCCAGGGCCTCAACGCCGGGCAGATCCGGTTCATCACCACCCCCTGGCACTACTCGCTGACCCAGCCGGGCCGGGTCGAGTGGGTGCAGCCGCAGGCGGGCCGGCTGTTCCAGATCGTCGCCAGAGACCAGAGCGTCCAGGGCGTCAAGGGCGGGCAGGCCAAGGTGGGGCGGTCGAAGATCCAGATCGAGCTGCGCAACGGCACCTACCGCGGCGGCCTCGGCACGCAGGTGGCCGCCTTCCTGGAGCAGCGCGGCTACCACATCAGCAAGATCGGCGACACGGCCAGGAAGCCCCAGCCGAAGACCACGCTGCTCTACGGCCCCAACGCCGAGACGCGGGTGCCCACGCTCACCAACGACCTGCTCGCCGCCACGCCCAAGCTGGTCGCCGGCGCCCGGACGAACCACCTGGTGCTGGTGATCGGCGACGACTGGAAGGGACTCAAGCCGCTGCGCGCCGACGACACCGAGGCGATCAAGGGCTTCGACGCCACCCACGACACCTGCGCGGCCTGACCCGGCGTCACCCCGGCTCGGCTCAGCTCGGCTTACAGGGCGTCGGCGAGGCCGCCCCCGTCGATGGCGGTGAACCCGGCGTCCTCGATGAGCGGCACCACGGCCTTCTTGGCGGACTCGTCGTCGCCCCAGTAGGGCATGTCGGCCCGCGGGCCGCCCCGCTGGCCGGCCGTGCCCAGGTCCAGCAGCTCGTTGGGGTACTTGGTGTTGAACGTGCGCACCAGCCGCACCTCGGGGCCGAGCACGTGCTGCTGGTACTGCGGGCTGGTGAGCCCGTCCGGCACGGCCACCACCGCCTCGGCGCCGTCGAGCCGGGTGATCGGGTTGCTGGGGTCGATGACGATCTTGCCGCCCAGCGCCGCGCCCAGCTCCTCGACCACGGTCGGGAACGCCTCCCACCACACCGCCATGACGACGACCTCGCCGAAGCGCGCCGCCTCGATCGGCGAGCCGCCGCCCGCCTGCCCCTCGGCGGCGGCCGCGGCCTCCTCGGCGAGGGCCAGCCGGGCGTCGCTGAAGAGCACGTCGTGACCGGCCGCCGCGAGCAGCCGGCCGAGCGGTGCGCCGAGCCGGCCCGAACCCACGATTCCTACGCGCATGTCTCGATCTCCTTGTCGGCCCGATCGCCACCTGCCCATCGGCCTTCCCCGCATGCCTGGCTTTGCGCCTGCGCAGCGAGACCTTTGCCCGCCGGTGATCCCTACACTCTTCGTCCATGAACGATCCCGACGTCCACGAACTGCGCAGGGGCAGTGCCGAGCGGGCGCACCTGCGTGCGCGGGGGCCCGAGCTGCCGCAGGTGACCGACCTGACCGGGCCGCGCGGGCTGCCGCTGCGGCACTACCGGCCCGCGCCGGAGCGGCGGCCGCTGGTGGTGTACGTGCACGGCGGCGCATGGGTGTTCTGCGACCTGGACACGCACGACCGGATCTGCCGCCTGCTGGCCCGCGAGTGCGGGGTGGAGGTGCTGGCCGTGGACTACCGGCTGGCGCCCGAGCACCCGTACCCGGCGGCCGTCGAGGACGTCGTGGCCGTGCTGCGCGAGGCCCGTCCGGTCGCGGTGGCCGGGGACAGCGCGGGCGGCTACCTGGCCACGATGGCCTGCCTGGAGCTGCGGGACGCGGGTGACCCGCCGCCCGCCGCCCAGATCCTGATCTGCCCCAACACCGACCTCACGCTCTCCCGGCCCAGCGTGCGGGAGAAGGGCACCGGTCACGGCCTCGACGAGAGCTTCCTCGCCTGGGCGGTGCGGCAGTGGGCGCCCGATCCTGCGCGGCGCGCCGACCCGAGGCTGAGCCCGCTGCTCGTGCCCGACCTGAGCGGGATGCCCGCCACGCTGGTGGTCACCGCCGAGCACGACGCCCTCAGGGACGAGGGCGAGGCGTACGCCCGCCGGCTGGCCGAGGCGGGCGTGCCGGTCACGTGCCGCAGGGAGCCCGGCCTCACGCACGGTTTCCAGCAGAACACCGACCCGGTGTCGCAGGCCGCCACCGGCCGCCTGCTCGCCGACGCGCGCCGCCTGCTCGAAGCGGTGACGGGCTAGCCCGCCGGCCACGGCGGCCCGGCCCTGGCCCTGCGGCACGCCGCCGAGCGGGCACGGGAACACCGCCTGGAACTCGTGGCGACCGGTCAGGTGCCGGAGGCCAGGCGGCCCGAGAACGTCGCGGACGCCCCCGCGAAGCCGGCGCGCGTCATTGCGCGCGCTCGGACTCCTGCTCGGACGCCGTAGACGGGTACATCTCCTCGCGCGGCGTGTCCGCGCCCAGCTCCTCGCGCAGCCGGTCGTAGTCGATGTTGTGGTTGGCGTACTTCAGCTGGCGAGCGACCTTCGTCTGCTTCGCCTTGGCTCTTCCTCGGCCCATGGCTACTCCCTAGTCCCCGCTGTCATGCTATCCAACAACATGGTGACTTGAAGAATTATGCAACTGCGCTCGATTAGTCTTGCAATATGCACGTGGAGGTCCACCAGGCCAAGGCCGACTTCTTCAGGACGCTCGGCCACCCCGCTCGCATCAGAGTGTTGGAGCTACTCCAGGAAGGTCCACTGCCCGTCAGGGACCTGCTGGCCCAGATCGACATCGAGGCGTCGAGCCTCTCACAGCAGCTGGCGGTCCTGCGCAGGGCCGGGATCGTTAGCGCAATCCGCGAAGGCAGCACGGTGGTCTACACCCTGGCCACTCCCGAGCTGGCAGACCTGCTCGGAGCCGCCCGCCGCATCCTCGCCGACATGCTGGCCGACCAGGGGGAGCTCCTGGCCGAGCTGCGGGCGGAGGTCACTTAGCGGCGGCCTCGGCGCGGCGCCTGACCACCTTCGGGTAGCGGGCGGTGAAGACGGCGGGGACGACGAACGAGAGCACCTTGATCGCGATGACGGCCATGGTGGCGTGGGGGGCCGCGGCCAGCACGAACGTCAGCGAGACGGCGGCGAGCGTGAACGCCACCGCCCACGCCGTCGTGATCACCACGTTGACGCGGCGGAACGCCGGGGTCTCCCAGATCTCCTTCGGCGCCATCGTGCGCGCGATGCCCAGCGTGAACGGCTTGCCGATGGCCAGCGAGCCCCAGGCGGTGCCGGCCAGCCAGACATTGACCAGCGCGGGCCCGTACGGCGTGAGCGGCGAGTGCGGGGCCGCCAGGGAGAGCACCGTGAGCAGGGCGAAGAAGGCGGCGGCGCTCGTCTCGATCACGATCTCGTCCCAGGCCCGGCCGGACCGGCGGTCGATGGCCACGAGGGCGAGGGCGATCACGAGGCCGGTGATGGCGCCCCAGCGCCACTCGTCGCCGGTGGCGATGACCGCGTAGACGACCCAGGGGAGGAAACCGAGCAGACCGCGCATCGCGCAACTCCTTTGACATTCCTAAGTAGACATGTCGAATGTAGAACCTCCTGTGGAGATATGTCAATATAGGAATATGAGCTTGAGACACGCCGTGCTTGGTCTGCTCGCCGAGGGGCCGGCCAGCGGCTACGACCTGCTGAAGACCTTCGACGTCTCGTTGTCCAACGTCTGGCCGGCCACGCAGAGCCAGCTCTACGCCGAGCTCGGCAAGCTGGCCGACGTCGGTCTCGTGAGCGTCGCGGCCGAGGGCCCCCGTGGGCGCAAGGAGTACGCGATCACCCAGGAGGGCCGGGCCGAGCTGCGCCGCTGGATCACCGATGTCGAGCCGGTCAGGGTCGGGCGCAGCGACATGCTGCTGCGCGTGTTCTTCCTCGGCCAGGTCGATCCCGAGCAGGCCCGCACGTACCTGCGCCGCCAGGCCGAGATGGTGGGCAAGCAGCTGGAGCACATGGAGGCCATCAAGGGCTTCGTCGAGAGCGGCCAGGACAACCTGTCGGTCTACGGCCGGCTCGCCCTGGAGTACGGGCTGCGGCTCGGCGCCGTCCAGAAGGCGTGGGCCGAGTGGGCCGAGGAACAGATCCGTTAGGCTCGCACCCATGGTCTCCGAGCTGTTCGATCCGAAGATGTGGCAGGTCGTCGAGGGCTTCGACTTCACCGACATCACCTACCACCGGGCCCTCGACCAGGGCACGGTGCGGGTCGCGTTCAACCGGCCCGAAGTGCGCAACGCCTTCAGGCCCCAGACGGTCGACGAGCTCTACCGGGCGCTCGACCACGCCAGGCAGGCCACCGACGTCGGCTGCGTGCTGCTCACGGGCAACGGTCCCTCGCCCAAGGACGGCGGATGGGCCTTCTGCTCCGGCGGCGACCAGCGCATCAGGGGCAAAGACGGCTACCAGTACGCCGACGGCACCCCCGCCACCGGGCGCCTGCACATCCTGGAGGTGCAGCGCCTGATCCGCTTCATGCCCAAGATCGTGATCTGCGTGGTGCCCGGCTGGGCAGCAGGCGGCGGGCACAGCCTCCACGTCGTGGCCGACCTCACCCTGGCCAGCGCCGAGCACGCCCGCTTCAAGCAGACCGACGCCGACGTGGCCAGCTTCGACGGCGGCTTCGGCTCGGCCTACCTGGCGCGTCAGGTCGGGCAGAAGTTCGCCCGCGAGATCTTCTTCCTGGGCGACACCTACAGCGCGGCCGACGCCCACCGCATGGGCATGGTCAACGCCGTCGTCCCGCACGCGGAGCTGGAGGCCACGGCGCTGGAGTGGGCGCGCAAGGTCAACGGCAAGTCGCCCACCGCACAGCGCATGCTGAAGTTCGCCTTCAACATGATCGACGACGGGCTCGTCGGGCAGCAGGTGTTCGCGGGCGAGGCGACGCGGCTGGCGTACATGACGGACGAGGCGGCCGAGGGGCGCGACTCCTTCCTGGAGAAGCGGGCACCCGACTGGTCGCCCTTCCCCTGGCACTTCTAGCCGCGGGCGCCCCTGCCGGAGGCAGACTGGGGCGATGAGGATCATGGTTCCCGAGGCGTTGACCGCATCGCATGTGAAGATCGACGGCGAGCGGGGGCGGGCCTGGTCGGCCGGCCTGCCCGCGCTGGCCGAGCGTTACCTGGAGGAGTGGGGGCTGCGGCTGGACGAGGGCCGCCCCATGCACGGCGTGGTCTCCCTCGTGCTGCCCGTCGTACGGCAGGACGGCACCAGGGCGGCGCTCAAGCTCCAGCCCGTCACCGACGAGAACGCCACCGAGGCGCCCGGCCTGCGCACGTGGGCCGGGAAGGGGTCGGTCCTGCTGCTGGACGACGACCCCGAGACCGGCACCCTGCTGCTGGAACGCCTCGACTCCGACCGCCCGCTGTCGGCCGTCCCGGACGACACCGAGGCGCTGAAGATCCTGACCGAGTTGCTGGGCCGGTTGACCGCCTTCCCGGCCCCGCCGGGGCTGCGCCGGTTGGGCGACATCGCCGCGCAGATGCTGGCCGACGTCGACCGCGCGACGGCCGCGCTGCCCCGCGAGCAGGACAGGTTCTGGCTGCGCTGGTGCGCCGACGCGGTCGCCGAACTCGTCGCCGAGCCGGGCGACCGGCTGCTGCACTGGGACCTGCACTACGACAACGTGCTGGCCGCCGAGCGGGAGCCGTGGCTGGCCATCGACCCCAAGCCGCTGGCCGGCGACCCCGGCTTCGACCTGTGGCCCGCCCTGGACAACCGCTGGGACGCCGTCGTCGCCACCGGCGACCCGATCAAGGGCGTGCTGCGGCGGTTCGACCTGATGGTGGATGGATTGGGCCTCGACCCGGCCAGGGCGGCCGGCTGGACCCTCGGCCGGCTCCTGCAGAACGCCCTCTGGGACGTCGAGGACGGCGAGCACGAGCTCAACGAGATCGCCCTGGTGATCGCCGAAGCCATGCGCCACCGCCAGTGACGGGTCACCGCCAGTAGGCGGGATATCTGCGGTCCGGCAGCGCCCTTCCGAGCACCACCCCCGTGGCGATCACCACGACGCTCGCGACGAGGACCGGGTCGAGCAGGTACACCGGGTCGGGGGCGGTGAGCCCGATCAGCGCCGCCGTGGCCCCGGCCGGCGGGTGGGGGGCCCGCAGCAGCAACATCGGGGCCGTGGAGAGCGCCGCCGCGGCGACCGCCGTCCACACCGAGGGGCCGGTGAGGGCGGTGAGCGCCAGGGCGAGGGCGGTGGCGCTCAGGTGGCCGAGGAGGATGCTGCGCGGCTGGGCGAACGGCGCGGCGGGCGCCAGGGCCACGATCCCGGCGGTGGCGGCGAACGGCAGCGCGAACAGCTCCATGCCGGTGAGGGAGGTCAGCAGGGCCAGTAACGACAGTCCGGCCAGCGCCGCCGCGGTGGCCAGGGCCACCGCCCTGCCGGACGGCCGGGCGGGCGCCCCCGATCTCCCGGCCCACCCCCACCTCCGGTAGGGCGGCGGCCCGGCCGTCGGGACCGCCGCGAGCCCGTGGGGGGCGGGCGCGCGGCGGGGGCCAAGGGATCGGTGCGCGTGGGCGGCCGCGGCGGACAAGCCGGTGCGGGCCGTGGTGTTCCCGCGGCGGCGGGGCTGGGCCATCGGAGGCTCCCGTCAGTCGGAGAGGCGGCGGAGGAAGTCGCGGACCAGCGCCGCGATCTGCGGGCCGCGCGTCTCCAGGGCGAAGTGGCCCGCGTCCAGGAGCTGGATCTGCACGCGCTTGGTGTCCCGGTCGAAGGCGAGGGCGCCGTCGGGGCCGAAGATCTCGTCGTGCCGCCCCCACACGGCCAGCACCGGCGTCTGGTTGGTACGCAGGTACTCCTGCCACTCCGGGTACCGGCCCAGGTTGCGGCCGTAGTCCACGAAGAGGGCGAGCTGGACGGCGTGGTTGCCGGGCCGGTCGAGCCGGGCCTGGTCGAGGACCGCCTTGTCCGGGTTGACCAGGCCGGCGTCACGGACGCCGTGCGTGTACTGCCAGTGGGTGGCCTCGGGCGTGAGCAGGCCGAGCAGCGCGGAGGTGTTCTCCTCGGACGGGTCGGCCCACGCCTTGCGCAGCGGCTCCCAGAAGGGCGTCAGACCCTCCTCGTACGCGTTGCCGTTCTGGGTGACGATGCCGGTGACGCGGTCCGGATGGCGGACGGCGAGGCGGAAGCCGACCGGGGCGCCGTAGTCGTGCACGTAGAGGGCGTACCTGGTGAGGCCGAGGGTGTCGAGCAGCTGGTCGACGACGTCGGCCAGGTGGTCGAAGGTGTAGTCCCACTCGTCGGCGGCGGGGGCCGAGCTGTGGCCGAATCCGGGGTAGTCGGGCGCGATCAGGTGGAACTCGTCGGCCAGCTCGGCGATCAGCTCCTGGTAGGCCACCGACGAGGTCGGGAACCCGTGCAGCAGCACCAGCGTGGGCGCCGAGGGGTCACCCGCCTCCCGGTAGAACACGTCGAGGCCGTCGATCACAGCGGTGCGGTACTGAACAGTCATGTCAACACTCTTCCTAACCGGCTAAATCCGTTTTGCTGGTTAAGTGATAGCATGGCGAGAGTTAACCAGTCAAATCGCTTTGAGGGGTTAGAGGCAGTGAGGATACGGCCGCTCCGCGACGAGCCCTTGGCTCTGGACCTGGTGGACACCGTGTGGGTGGACCAGGGCGCCCTCTTGGACCAGTTCGACGACCTGGAAGGCGTGCGCGCCTGGCTCGGCGACCACGGCCTGCCGGGCGCGGACGATCTGGAACGGGTGCGCGACCGCCTCGTCCTGGCACGGGACGCGCTGCGTGGGCTGCTCGAAGGACGTGGGCACGACCGGCTCAACGCGGTGCTCGACGAGGGCGCGACCAGACCGCAGTTGGACGACGACGGGCCGCGCGACACGGTCGTGGTGAGCGATCCGGCCTGGGAGGCGGCCTGGACGGCGGCCGCCGCCGTCGTCCCCCTGCTGCGCGAACGTCCCGAACGGCTGCGCAAGTGCGCGAACCCGGCCTGCGTCCTGTGGTTCCTCGACGTGAGCAAGAACGGCAGCCGCAGGTGGTGCTCGATGGAGGTGTGCGGCAACCGCGCGAAGGCGGGCCGGTTCAACCAGCGCCACAAGAACGCCGGCTGAACCGGCCCGCCCGGAATGCGAGGGGCCGGGAGGGCTCAGTCCGTCACCAGGACGACCTTCCCCCGGCCGTGACCGGTCTCGATCTCGCGGTGGGCGTCGGCGGCCTCCTCCAGCCGGTACGTCCGCCGCACCGGGAAGGCGAAGCGGCCCTCGGCGTACAGGGCGGCGTACCGGCCGAGCCGTTCGGCCGTGCGCTCGCCCTGGACGAGCTTGACGCCCAGCTCGGCCGCCCGGCCGTGCTCGACCAGCGTGACGATGCGCCCCCGGTCGGCGACCAGGTCGAGCGAGACCTCCAGGGCGTGGCCGCCGGCGCCGTCGAGTGCCGCCTGCACACCGCCGGGGGCGAGCGCGCGCACCCGGTCGGCGAGCCCGTCACCGTAGGCGACCGGGATCGCGCCGAGGTCGCGCAGGTGGTCGTGGTTGACCTCGCGGGCGGTGCCGATCACCGTGGCCCCGCGCATGCGGGCGATCTGCACGGCCGCCGTGCCCACGGACCCGGCCGCGCCGTGCACGAGCAGGGTCTCGCCGGCGCCGACCGCCAGGGCGTCGAGTGCCAGCTCGGCCGTCTGCACACCGGAGGTCAGCCCGCCGGCCACCTCCCAGGGCGTCCCGGCGGGCTTGGGAGCCACGTCGGCCGCCGGGACCACGATGTACTCGGCGTAGGCGAACAGGCGCGAGAACCCCAGCACCTCGTCCCCGGCCGACACCCCGGTGACCCCGTCGCCCACCTGGTCGACCACGCCGGCGAACTCGTTGCCCGGGATGCGCGGCCAGGGCACCTCCCCCATGTACGGCGGCAGCCACCCCGCCCGTACGGCCGCGTCGAACGGCTGCACGCCGGCCGCCCGCACGCGGACGCGCACCTGTCCTGGGCCCGCCTGCGGCGCGGGCACCTCCATCACCTTCAGCACCTCGGGGCCGCCCGGCTCGGCGAACGCCGCCGCCCTCATCACGTCAGTCATGTCATCGAGCGTGCTACCTCAACCGCCCTTGAGGTCAAGTCGGCTAACTTTCGATATGAAGTCGGGAACTTTCCGCTTTAGTCGCGCTTTATATGTATATAGTCCGACAGGACACACCGGGGGATGGGGCAAACCGAGGGCTGATGGCCGAGTTCTTCCACGCCGCTCTGGGCTTTCCGACCGTCATTTTCACTTTCCTCCTCGCGGCGGTCCTGGCTTATTGGCTGGCCGTCATCGCGGGCCTGTTGGACCTCGACCACGACGCGCCATGGCTGGGGCTCGGGGGCGTCCCCGCCGGGATCGTGATCTCACTGCTGGTCGCGGTCGCCTGGCTGTTGAGTCTGGTCGGCAGCCAGGTGCTGCCGGACGCCGCGCTGGCCGCCGTGCCCTTCGCCGCGGCGGGAGGCGGCTGGCTCGCCACGCGCGCCCTGATCGGGCCGCTGCGCAGGGCGTTCCAGGACGGCGGCCAGCACTCGCGCGGCGACCTCGTGGGCCGCCCGTGCGTCATCCGCACCGGGGCCGCCACCCCCGACTTCGGCCAGGCCGAGGTGACCGCCGAGGACGGCTCGACCGCCGTCGTCCAGGTCCGGACGACCGGACGGGACCGCCTGGGCCGCGGCGACAAAGCACTCATCTTCGAATACGACAAAGACGGCGAATTCTTCTGGGTCATGCCCTACGAAAGCGAGATCTGATGGACGTCATCTCCACGGGCTTCGGCGTATTTCTCGCCGTCGTCCTGGTCATCGTGATTGGCCTGCTCGTCATCATCGGCCGCCTTTTCCGCAAGGTGGAACAGGGCAAGGCGCTGATCGTGTCGAAGGTCAACAAGGTGGACGTGACGTTCACCGGCGCCATCGTGCTGCCGGTCGTCCACAAGGCCGAGACCATGGACATCTCGGTGAAGACCATCGAGATCACGCGTACCGGCCGTGAGGGGCTGATCTGCCGGGACAACATCAGGGCCGACATCAAGATCACGTTCTTCGTCCGGGTGAACAAGACCGCCGAGGACGTCATCAAGGTCGCCCAGGCCATCGGCACCGCGCGGGCCAGCGACGAGAACACCCTCCAGGAGCTGTTCAGCGCCAAGTTCTCCGAGGCGCTGAAGACGGCCGGCAAGCAGCTCGACTTCGTCGACCTCTACACCAAGCGGGACGAGTTCCGCGACGAGATCATCCGGCTCATCGGCACCGACCTGAACGGCTACAGCCTCGAGGACGCCGCCATCGACTACCTGGAGCAGACCGCGCTCACCCAGCTCGACTCCAGCAACATCCTGGACGCGCAGGGCATCAGGAAGATCACCGAGCTGACCGCGCTGGAGCACGTACGGACCAACGAGTTCCAGCGGGCCGAGGAGAAGGAGATCACCCGCCAGAACGTGGACGCCCGCGAGGCCATCCTGGAGCTCCAGCGCCGCCAGACCGACGCCGAGCTCAAGCAGCGTCGCGAGATCGAGACCGTCAAGGCCCGCGAGGAGGCGGAGATCGCCCGCGTGCAGGCCGAGGAGCGGCTGCGCGCCCAGACGGCCGGCATCAAGACCGACGAGCAGATCGGCGTGCAGCGGGAGAACCAGGCCCGCGAGGTGGCGGTCGCCGAGAAGAACCGCGAGCGGGTGATCGCGATCGAGAGCGAGCGCATCGAGAAGGACCGCCTGCTGGAGGTCATCGCCCGCGAGCGGGAGACCGAGCTGTCGCGCATCGCCAAGGACAAGGAGGTCGAGACCGAGAAGCGGTCGATCGCCGAGGTCATCCGGGAGCGCATCGCGGTCGACAAGACGGTGGCCGAGCAGGAGGAGAGCATCAAGCGGCTGCGCGTGGTCGAGGAGGCCGAGCGCACCCGCCAGCAGGTGATCATCGCGGCCGAGGCCGAGGCGCAGGAGAACCTGGTCAAGGACATCAAGGCGGCCGAGGCCGCGGAGGCGGCCTCGAAGTTCAGGGCCCGCGAGGAGCTGGTGCTGGCCGAGGCCCGGCAGCAGGCCGCCGAGCTGGAGGCACGGGCCAAGATCCGGCTCGCGGAGGGCGTGCAGGCCGAGTCCGCCGCGGCCGGGCTGGCGCAGGTGCAGGTCAAGGAGCGCGACGCGGACGCCATCGAGAAGGTCGGCCGCGCGGAGGCCCTGTCCCTGGGCGAGAAGCTGCGGGCCGAGGCCGAGGGCGCGCGGGCCATGGCGCTGATCGAGGGCGACCGGCTCAAGGCGCAGGCCGAGGGCGAGCAGGCCATGGCGCTGGCCGGCGCCACCGCGATCGGCGAGAAGCTGAAGGCCGAGGCCGAGGGCCTGACCCAGAAGGCCGCCGCGATGGCCGCCCTGGACGAGGCCAGCCGGGGCCACGAGGAGTACCGCCTGCGCCTGGAGGCCGACAAGGAGATCAGGCTCAAGCACATCGACGTCACCCGCCAGGTGGCCGAGTCGCAGGCCAGTGTGCTGGCGGCGGGCCTGGCCAAGGCCAACATCGACATCGTCGGCGGCGACACGATGTTCTTCGACAAGGTGGTCGGCTCGATCACCACGGGCAAGGCGGTGGACGGCTTCGTCGGCCACTCGAACGTGGCCGGGGCCCTCGCGGCGCCGTACCTCAACGGGACGGCCAGCCTGGCGGCGGACATCGCGAGCGTGGTCGGCGGGGTGCGCACCGAGGACATCAAGAACCTGACCGTCTCGGCCCTGCTCATGCGGCTCATCCAGGACGGCGGCCCGCAGTCGTCGGCGCTCGGCGAACTGCTGGACACCGCGCGCCGGCTGGGCGTGGCCGACTCCCCCGTGGCCGCGCTGGCGGCGGCGAAGGGCTGACGTGAGCACCACCGAGCTGGAAGCCGGGACCTACGAGGTTCTCCGGAACCGCCTCCAGTCGCAGGCCAAGGCCCTCGCGGTCGCGACGGAGGAGATCAACGGGCAGCGGCTGCGCGTCTTCGGCGGCGCGGAGCTGCGCCTGCTCGGCACCGAGCGGATCAGGACCGAGAACAACTGCGTCCCGAGGGACATCGTCTCGCTGGGCGAGGTGATGTTGTTCGGCTACAACGTCTTCATCGGGCTCAAGCCCGAGACGACCGTGGCCGACGTGTTCGCCGTGCACCGCTTCACCAGGGACGGGGACGCGTTCACGTTCGAGACCGGGAAGCTGGAGACGCTGGAGGAGCCGGCGTTCAGGAAGGACTTCGCGGAGCTGTACCGGTACTACAAGGAGACCAGGCTCCAGCAGCTGCGGCGGGTCGAGGGCAAGCTGCTGGCGGTGTTCCGGACGGGCCCGGCGGACACGCGGGTGCTCAGGTGGACGGTCAGCAACGGCGGTGTCCCGAAATATCTGGATAACAGGGGGGAGCGGGACCACGTCTTTCCCCCGTCCCACGACTTCGAATGGACGCCGGCCACCCGCGACGACCACGTGCTCGGCCGCCATCCGCACATCTCCATCCAGGGCGAGGTCTTCGTCGAGACGATCGGCGGCGACCTCACCATCAAGGTCGAGAACAACACCGAGACCGGCGCGGGCGTCTACACCGAGCCGGTCACCGAACGCCTCCAGTCGCTGGCCGACGCCGACGTCGAGTACGCCCGGGTCGGGCCGCTCGTCCTCATGCGGATCAGGCCGTACAAGGAGCCGGACTGGCGGCATCTGGTGTTCAACACCCGCACCAAGGCGGTGACCAGGCTCGACGGCATCGGCCAGTCCTGCCAGCGGCTGCCCGAGGACCAAGGGCTGATCTTCCCGGGCGGCTACTACCTGGCCACCGGGATCAGCAAGACCTTCGACACGGACGTGACGGACCTGGAGTTCGAGCGGGTCGTGCGCTCGCCCAACGGCGAGGACGTCCTGTACGTCTTCCACGCCCGGGGCGACGGCCGCTCGCTGCTGCTGCCGTACAACGTGATCAGGAAGGAGGTGGCCAACCCCATCGTCTGCCACGGGTACTCCCTGTTCGACGACGGCACGATGGTGGTCTTCCGCGCCCTCTCCGAGGAGCCGACCCGGGTCCACCCGATGCAGGTGTGGCAGACGCCGTACGTGTCCGACACCTACGCCGCCGCCCAGCCCGCCGGGACCGGGCCGCTGGAGCGCATCGGCAACGCCGAGCTGGTGCGCGGCATCTCCGACTGCCTGTCCGTGGCCCGCATGGTCGAGGAGATGGCGGCCTCGCAGGCCACGTTCGAGGCGCTGATCGCCGCCTGCACCCGCGCCGCCGACTCCTACCACTGGCTCGGCGAGCACGGGCTCGCCGCGCCGCTCGCCGACGTGCGCGCCACCGCCGAACAGGTGCTCGACGAGTACGAGAACGTCGAGCAGCTCACCCGCCAGGCCGCCGACACCCTGGCGGCGGCCGCCGAGGAGACCGCCCACCTGGTACGCCAGGCCGCCGCCGACACCCCCGCCACCGCCGACGCCTGGGTCACCACGCTGGCCGGCCTGCGCAGGCAGCAGGGCCGCCTGGTGACCCTGCGCGACGTCCGCTACCTGGACCTCGCCCGCCTGGACGAGCTGTCCGCCGCCCTGACCGCGGAGCTGGCCGCGACCGGCAGGCGCGCGGTCGCCTTCCTGGAGGGCGCGCAGGCGTTCACCGCCTACCACGCGGCGGTCGAACGGCTGGCCGCCGACGCCGCCGCGATCGCGACCGTGGCCGAGGCCGCGCCCGTCGCCGACCGGCTGGCCGAGCAGGCGGAGGGCCTGGAGGTGGTGACGGAGGTCGTCGGCTCGCTGGAGATCGCCGACGCCACGGTCCGCACGTCGATCCTGGGCCGGATCGCCGAGGTGCTGGCCGGGGTGAACCGGGCGCGGGCCGTGCTGGACGGGCGGCGCCGCGAGCTGCTGGGCTCGGAGGGCCGCGCGGCCTTCGCCGCCGAGTTCGCCCTGTTCGGGCAGGCCGTCTCGGGCGCGCTGGCGATGGCCGACACGCCGGACAAGTGCGACGAGCAGCTCGGCCGCCTGATGCTCCAGGTGGAGAACCTGGAGGCGCGGTTCGGCGAGTTCGACGACTTCGCCGCCCAGCTCGCGGGCAAGCGGGACGAGGTCTACGAGGCGTTCTCGGCCAGGAAGCAGACCCAGCTCGACGGCCTGGCCCGGCGGGCCGACCGGGTCTTCGCCTCGGCCGAGCGCATCCTGGGCAGCGTGACCAGGCGGCTGGCGTCGCTGGGGTCGATGGACGAGGTCAACACGTACTTCGCCACCGATCCGATGGTCGGCCGGGTCCGTACGGCGGCGGCCGAGCTGCGTTCCTTGGGCGACGCCGTCCGGGCCGAGGAGCTGGACGGCCGGGTCAAGGCGGCCCAGCAGGAGGCCGGCCGCGCCCTGCGGGACCGGCTGGACCTGTTCACCGACGGCGGCGAGACGCTGCGCCTCGGCCGTCATCTGTTCGCCGTCAACACCCAGCCGATCGACCTGACGCTGGTCCCGCACGACGGCGAGATGCACTTCGCGATCACGGGCACCGACTACCGCGCGCCCGTGCCGGCGTCGTTCGCCGACACGCGGCCGTTCTGGGAGCAGTTGCTGGTGTCGGAGACGCCGGAGATGTACCGGGCCGAGCACCTGGCCGCCTCGCTCCTGGAGTCCGCAGGGCCCGGCGCTCCCCTGGCCGACCTGGTACGCCAGGCCGCCGAGCAGCGCTACGACGAGGGCTACGAGCGTGGCGTGCACGACCACGACGCGATCCTCGTCCTGGAAAGCCTGGTCCGCCTGCGCGAGGGCGCCGGCCTGCTGCGCTATCCGTCCGAGGCCCGCGCGGCGGCGCAGCTCTTCTGGGCCTTCGGCACGGACGAGGTTTCACGTAAAACATTGGCCACCAGGGCCGCCTCCCTGATCCGCGCCCGCGCGGTCTTCGGCCGGACGCCCGCCCTGGAAGAGCTGGCCACCGAGCTCGGCACCCGGATCGCCGCCTTCTCCCCCGGCCAGGACACCGGTGAGAACACGGCCGCGCTGGCCGGCGAGTACCTGGTCGAGGAGCTGGGCGCGACGCCGTCCGGCTTCGTGACCGGCAAGGCGGCGCGCGACGTCCTCGACGGCTTCAGGCAGGCGCTCGGCCCGGCCAGGACCCGCGAGTTCGAGGAGGAGCTGGCCGCGCTCCCCCTGCCCGAGCGGCTGCAGCTCGCCCACGCCTGGATCGGTGCCTACCGCCAGGGCCCCGAGGTGGCCGAGGCCGTCGCCGTGCTCCTGTGCGACCTGCCCCGCCACGACTCCGGCGCGGCCGTCGAGGAGACCGTCGAGGGACTGCTCGGCGCGCATCCGCGGGTGCAGGACCGCAGGCTGCGGGTCAGGCTCGACGAGCTGCTGACCAGGGCACGCGCCTTCAGGCAGGACCGGGTCCCGGCCTACCGGGCCTACCAGCGCCGCCGCAACGAGCTGATCGAGCAGGAACGCCGCCGGCTGCGCCTGGAGGAGTACCGGCCCAAGGTCATGAGCGCGTTCGTCCGCAACCGGCTGCTGGACGAGGTCTACCTGCCGCTGATCGGCGACAACCTGGCCAAGCAGCTCGGCGCGGCGGGCGCGGGCAAGCGCACCGACCAGATGGGCCTGCTGCTGCTCATCTCACCGCCCGGCTACGGCAAGACCACGCTGATGGAGTACGTCGCCAGCCGCCTCGGCCTGGTCTTCGTCAAGGTGAACGGCCCGGCGCTCGGCCACGGCGTCACCTCGCTCGACCCGGCCGACGCGCCAGACGCCACGGCCAGGCAGGAGGTCGAGAAGATCTCCTTCGCGCTGGAGAGCGGCAACAACACCCTGCTCTACCTGGACGACATCCAGCACACCTCGCCCGAGCTGCTGCAGAAGTTCATCTCGCTGTGCGACGCCCAGCGCCGCATCGAGGGCGTCTGGAACGGCCGGACCCGCACGTACGACCTGCGCGGGAAGCGCTTCGCGGTGTGCATGGCGGGCAACCCGTACACCGAGTCCGGGCAGCGCTTCCGCATCCCGGACATGCTGGCCAACCGTGCCGACGTGTGGAACCTGGGCGACGTGCTCTCCGGCAGGGACGAGCTGTTCGCGCTGAGCTACGTGGACAACGCGCTGACCTCCAACCCGGTGCTGGCCCCCCTGTCGGGCCGCGACCGGGCCGACGTCGAGCTCCTGGTACGCCTGGCCAAGGGCGACCCGGCCGTCCGGCCTGACCAGCTCAGGCACCCGTACGGCAAGGCCGAGCTGGAGCAGGTGCTCGGCGTGCTGGGCAAGCTGGTGCGGGCGCAGGAGGTGGTGCTGGCCAACAACGCGGCCTACATCGCGTCGGCGTCCCAGGCGGAGGCGTCCAGGACCGAGCCGCCGTACCGGTTGCAGGGGTCGTACCGGAACATGAACAAGCTGGCCGAGCGCATCGTGCCCGCCATGAACGACGAGGAGCTGGAGGCGGTGATCGACGACCACTACCTGGGCGAGGCGCAGACCCTCACCCAGGACGCCGAGGCCAACCTGCTCAAGCTGGCCGAGCTGCGCGGCCGCCTCACCCCCGCCCAGGCGGCGCGCTGGGCGGAGATCAAGGCGGCCTTCCTCAGGGCCAGGGCGCTCGGCGGATCCGGCGACGACCCGATGACCAGAGCCGTGGGCGCCCTCGGCCTCCTCGCCGACCGGGTGAGCGAGGTGGGCACGGCCATCAGGGAGTCGGACCGCTGAGCCCGGCCGTCAGCAGGTCCGGCCGGTGAGGGTGGCGGGTGCGAGCTCCAGGTGGGTGCCGGTGAAGGCGGCGCGCAGGCGGCGGTCGTGGGTGACGACCACCAGCGCCCCCTCGTAGTGGGCCAGCGCCTCCTCTAGCTGCTCCACCAGCATCGGCGACAGGTGGTTGGTCGGCTCGTCGAGCAGCAGCAGGTCCACCGGGTCGGTGACCAGGCGGGCCAGCTCGACCCGGCGGCGCTGCCCGAACGAGAGGTCGGCCAGCCGCCGCCGCAGGTCGTCCGGCCGGAACAGGCCCAGGCCGAGCAGCCGGTCGGCGTGCTCGTCGGGGCTGCCCGGCCGTCCCTCGGCGAAGGCCGCGAGGACGGTACGGTCCAGCCGGGCCGCCCGTTCCTCCTGGCGGAGCAGACCGGCCCGCCCGGTCCGGCGTACGGTCCCCGCGTCGGGACGCAGCTCGCCGGCGAGCACCCGCATGAGCGTGGTCTTGCCCGCGCCGTTCGGCCCGGTGACGAGCAGCCGCTCCCCCCGCCGTACGGCGAGCCCGTCGATCCGCAGCCGCCCCGACACCCGCACCCCGTCGAGCACGACCACCATGGGCCGCTGCCCCGTCCCGCACACGTCGTCCTGGGGCCGTTCCGGCAGGCGCACGTCGGCGGGCGGCGGGGGTGTGATGGTGGCGGTGAAGCGGAGCGGCACGGGAGGCGGCGGGACCGGGTGCTCTTCGAGCCATCGCATCCGCGCGTGCGACTGCCGGACGCGCCCGGCGGCGCCGTGCGTACGCGACCGCGCCCGCCACGCGCCGGTGCCCATCCCGGCCTTCGCCATCACGCGCGGGACGGCCGCCAGCCGCCCCGCGTTGGCCGCCACCAGCCCGGCGTGCCGGGCCAGCTCGGACCGCCACTCCTCGTGGGCCCGCACATGCGCGGCCCGTTCGGCGGCCTTGGCCGCGAGGTAGCCCGAATAGCCGTCGCCGTAGCGGCGCACCCGCCCGTCGGAGACCTCCAGGATCACCGTGGTGACCCGGTCGAGGAACGCGCGGTCGTGGCTGATCGCGACGACCGTGCCGCGGTGCTCGCGCAGGTGCTGTTCGAGCCAGGCGACGGCCTGGTCGTCCAGGTCGTTGGTCGGCTCGTCGAGCAGCAGCAGCTCGGGCGCGGCGGCCAGCGTCGCGGCCAGGGCGAGCCTGGACCGCTCGCCGCCCGACATCGTCGCGACCGGGCGGTCCCGGTCCAGGCCGGGCAGGCCCAGGCCGTGCAGCGCGACGTCCACCCGGGTGTCGGCCTCGTAGCCGCCGCGCGCCTCGAACTCGGCGACGGCGGCGGCGTAGGCGTCCAGGTCGGTGCCGGCGAGCGCGCGCATGCGCGCCTCGATCTCGCGCACCTCGGCCAGGGCCAGATCGACGACGTCGGCCACGGTCGCGTGCGGCGGCAGCTCCAGCGACTGCGGCAGGTGCCCCACGCCGCCGGGCGCGACCACGGTCAGCTCGCCGTTGTCCGGACGCTCGACGCCCGCCATGAGCCTGAGCAGCGTGGACTTGCCCGAGCCGTTGTCGCCGATGACCCCGGCCTTCTCGCCGGGCCGGACGGTGAGCGACACACGGTCCAGGACGATCCGGGTGTCGTAACGCTTGGTGATCTCGTTCAGCGCCAATTGGGCAGCGGTACGCATAGAGGCTCCACCTCCTTGTCTCAACGCGGATATGACCGGTACGAGGCGCGGCGGAGCGGTCGGCTCAACGCGTGTGCGCCTCGGGCGTGAGAATCACAGGAAGCAGTAACCCATATCGGCCGACACCGTAGCCCATAAGCGGACTTATGTACAGCCCCTTATTCGGCTATTCGGCGCGCAGCTCGGTGGTGGCCGCCCGTTGCAGGGCCGTGGAGCGCCGGAGGAAGTCGACGATCAGGGCCAGCTCGTCGTCGGTGTAGCGGTCGTACAGGCCGGACATCGCGGCCACGAACGGCTCGAACAGCTCGCCGAAGCCGGCCAGCCGCTCCCAGTTGATCTCGACGATGACCCGGCGCCGGTCTTTGGTGTCGCGGACCCTGCGGACCAGCCATTTGGCCTCCAGCCGGTCGATCAGCCCGCTAACGGAGGCCGGGGCGAGGCCCGTGTGCTGGGACAGCTCCCCCGCGGTCAGCGGCCCGTGGCGTTGGAGCAGGTCGAGGGTCTTCTCCTCGGTCATCCCCAGGCCCAGCCGCTCGCCCATGGCGCTGTGGTACATGACCGCGGCGTTGCTGCTCTCCCGGCCTGCCTCGACCAGTTCGTCCAACAATTTCTTTCGATGCTCCGAAATATCTCTGGACATCCCGCCACCTCTGCTCATATATTTCGTTCGGCCGAACGAAAGGATACCAGCATGAAGGCTCTGATCATAGGCTGCGGGATCGGCGGGCCCGTCACGGCGATGGCCCTGCAGGCGGCCGGCATCGACGCCGAGATCCACGAGGCGTACCCGCGGGGCGCCGAGAACGTCGGCTCGTTCCTCAACCTCGCCTCCAACGGCCTGGCCGCCCTGCGCGTGCTCGGCGTCCACCGCGAAGTGCTGTCGTCGGCCATCCCCACGCCGCGCATGGTCATGTGGAGCGGCACCGGCAAGCGCCTCGGCGAGGTGGCCAACGGCCTGCGCCTCGACGACGGCACGGTCAGCCACACCGTGCTCCGCTCCGACCTCTACGGCACCCTGCGCGACGAGGCCGCCCGGCGCGGCGTCCCCATCGCGTACGGCCGGCGCCTGGTCTCCTACGACGACACCGGCGACCAGGTCGTGGCGACCTTCGAGGACGGCACCTCGGCCACCGGCGACCTGCTGATCGCCTGCGACGGCGTGCACTCGCGCACCCGTTCACTGCTCGACCCCGGCGCGCCCGGCCCGCGCTACAGCGGCCTGTACAGCTTCGGCGGCATCGTCAGGAACACCGGAAACGACGGCTTCGACGGGTTCGGCGGGTTCGGCGGCGAGCCCGGGGTCTACAACATGGTCTTCGGCAAGCGGGCCTTCTTCGGCTGCACGGTGACCGAGTCGGGCGACACGTGGTGGTTCGCGAACCTGCCCAGGCGGTTCGGCGACGTGCCCGCGGACTGGCGGCCCGTCCTGGCGGCGGCGTTCGAGGGGGACGCGAACCCGTCGGCCGACCTCGTCCGCCGCGGCCCCGTGGGCCCGGCGCTGCCGGTGTACGACCTGCCGCCGGTGCCCGTCTGGCACCGGGGCCGTGTCCTGCTCACCGGGGACGCCGCCCACGCCACCTCGCCCAGCTCCGGCCAGGGCGCCTCGCTGGCCGTCGAGGACGCGGTCGTGCTGGCCAGGTGCCTGCGCGAGGCGAAGGGTCATCGCGCGGCGTTCGAGCGGTTCGAGGCCGAGCGGCGGCCCAGGGTCGAGCGGGTGGTGGCCTACTCCAGGACGATCAGCAACAGCAAGGCCGCGGGCCCGGTCGCCCGGGTCTTCCGCGACCTGATGCTGCCGATGTTCCTGAAGCGGAGCGCGAGCCAGGAGTCACTGGCCTGGATGTACCGCCACCAGGTCGGCCTGTGACACCGCGGCGGCGGAGGCGGGCAGCAGCGGCAGCCGCACGTCCGGCGTCGGGATCAGGCCCCTGGCGTGCAGGACGCCCTTGATCACGGTCGGGTTGGGCTCGGCGAAGAGCGCGCGGGAGACCTGGGCCAGCCGGTGCCCGAGCGGGCGCGCGGTGGCCACGTCACCGGCCAGCCAGGCGTCGACCAGCTCGACGAAGCTCCTGGTCAGCACGTGCGCCGAGGCCAGGATGCCGCCGGAGGCGCCGAGCGCGAGCAGCGGCGAGACGAACGCGTCGTCGCCGCCCAGCACCTCGAAGCCGTCGGGCAGGTCCGCGAGCAGGTCCACCGTGTCCTGGTCGATGCCGCCGGCGGCGTACTTGACGCCCGCGACGTTCGGATGCTCCCCGATCGCCCGCAGCGTCGCGGCGCCCACGGCCTGCCCGGTCCGGTAGGGGATGTGGTAGATCACCAGCGGCACCGGTGACGCCTCGGCCAGCGCCTCGAAGTGCGCGATCACGCCGCGCTCGCCGGGCCGCAGGAAGTACGGCACGGTCACCAGGGCCGCGTCCACCCCGGCGGGCAGCTCGCGCAGCGCCGCGGCGGTCGTGCGGGTGTCGTTCCCGGTCACGCCGACGGTCAGCAGCGCCCGGCGCTCCGCGCACACGCGTACGCAGGTCTCGACCACCAGGGCCCGCTCCTCGGGGTCGAGGGCGGCCACCTCGGCCGTCGTCCCCAGCGCCACCAGACCGGCCGCGCCCTCGTCCAGCATCTGCCGGGCGAGCTTCTCGACCGCGTCGGCGGCCACCTCCCCCGACGACGTGAACGGCGTGACCAGCGGTACGTGGATTCCTCTCAGCATGCTTCGAGCCTGCCGCCCGCAGACCTGTTAGGTCCAGTTCGGATTTCTTCGTTCAAGCTTAAGATGGACTTATGCTCGATCCTCGCAAGCTCCACCTGCTCCGCGAGCTGGCCAGGCGCGGCACGATCACCGCCGTGGCCGAGGCGGTCACGTTCACCCCTTCGGCGGTCTCGCAGCAGCTCAGCGCCCTGGAACGGGAGGCGGGCGTGCCGCTGCTGGAACGCACCGGGCGCACGGTCACGCTCACCCCGGCCGGGCTGCTGCTGGTCGAGCACGCGCAGGCCGTCCTGGAACAGCTCGAACGCGCCTCGGCCGCGCTCGCCGCCGCCCGGGGCGGGCCGTCGGGGCCCCTGCGGATCGGCGCGTTCCCGACGGCCACCCGCGTGCTGCTGCCGCCCGCGCTCGCCCGCCTGGCCGCGGACTGTCCGGGGCTCGAGCCGATGGTGGCCGAGATCGACCCCGCCGACGTCTCGGCGGCGCTGCGGGCGGGCGAGCTCGACGTCGCCCTCGTGCACGAGTACGACTTCGTGCCCCCGGTCACCGACGCCTCCATCGAGACCGAGCCGCTGTTCACCGAGCCGATGTACCTGACCGACCGCGCCCGCGTCCTCGACGCCCGCGACGACCCGTGGATCATGAGCAAGCCGGGCACGCTCTGCCACACCATGGCGATCAGGGCCTGCCAGGCGGCCGGGTTCGAGCCTCGGGTCCGGCACCACATCGACGACTTCGACACCGTGCTCGCCTTCGCCGCCGCGGGTCAGGGCGTCGCGCTCGTGCCCAGGCTGGCGGCGCTGACCCCGCCGGACGGCGTCTCGCTGACCCGCCTGCCCCTGAGCCGCCGCACGCGGGCCGCCTTCCGCCGCGGCTACGGCGACCACCCGGCGGTCCGCGCGGCCGTCGCCGCCTTCCACACGGCCGCCACCACCCTCCCCCTCTGACGTCCGTACCCGCCGGTCCTCCGGGCTAAGGGGCGGGCCTGCCGAGCAGGCCCTCGGCGAGGGCGGCGAAGCTGCGAGCGAGCCGCGCGCTGTCCCCCGCCCGCAACCGGCTCGCGATCGGCTCCATGTGCAGGGACCCGAGCAGCAGGTGCGCGATCTCGTCCGCGTCCACGTCGGGCCGCCCCTCGGTGATCAGCGCGGTGACGTGCCGGTGCCAGCCGGCGTAGATCGGGTTGGTCTCGCGGGGTTCGGACCTGCTGGTCGCGACCGCGTGCTCGTGCGCCGCCACCAGGTTGCCGTTGCGCGCCGCCAGCTCGGCCACCGCGCCCAGGAAGGCGACCAGCCGCTCGACGGGCGGCGCTCCGGGGCCGAGCGGCGGCGGGCCCTCGGCCACCGCCTTGTCCAGCTCGCGGGCCCGCTCGCTCATGAGCTCCCGCATCAGACCCGTACGGCTGCCGAACCGGTGGAACACCGTGCCCTTGCCCACGCCGGCGGCCACCGCCACACGCTCGACGGAGACCTGGTCGGGCGGGTGGCGGCGCAGCAGTTCCTCCGCCGCCCGCAGGATCGCCCGCCTGTTGCGCGCGGCGTCGGCCCGCTCTTGACGTTCCATCCGGTCATTGTTGCCCATGGACAAACTTGACCAGCGGTCCATATATTAACTGGACCAATGGTTCAGATGCAGACGGGAACAACCATGCGTGCCATCCAGCTCGACGCGACCGGCGGCCCCGAGACCCTGCGGCCGGTGGACCTGCCCCGCCCGCGCCCCGAGGCGGGCCAGGTCCTCGTCCGCGCGCAGGCGATCGGCGTCAGCTACGCCGAGACGCAGATCCGCTCGGGCGCGCTGCCGTTCCCGCTGCCGCTGCCCGTCGTGCTCGGCGCGGAGGCGGTCGGCGAGGTCGTCGAGACGGGCGAGGGCGTGGACGGCGGCCTGCTCGGCACCGTACGCGTGGGGGTGACCGGCGGCCTCGGCGCCTACGCCGAGTACGTGGCCATGCCCGCCGCCATGACCTGCCCCGTACCCGAGGCCGTGACGCCCCTGGATGCCCTGGCCGGGGCCGCGCCCGGCGCGATCGCCCTCGCCCTGCTGCACCGGGCGCGGCTCGGCGGCGAGGAGACCGTGCTGGTCGAGGCGGGCACCAGCGCGGTCGGCGGCTACGTGGTGGCGCACGCCAAGGAGTTCGGGGCGGCCCGGGTGATCGCCACCGCGGGCTCGCCGGCCAAGCGGCAGCGGACCCTCGATCTCGGCGCCGACCAGGCCCTGGACCACGGCGACCCGGGCTGGCCGGACGCGCTGCCGGACATCGACGTGGCCTTCGAGTCGATCGGCGGCGTGTCGGCCCGGCGGGTGCTCGACCGGCTCGCGCCCGGCACCGGGCGGATGTTGTTCTACGGCATGCTGAGCGGCGAGCCCGCCGCCGTCACGGCCGCCGACCTGATGGACCGGGGCGTGACCGTCATCGGCTGCAGCGGCCCCGGCTGGGCCGGCCAGGTGTTCGGCACGCACTATCCCGAGATGCTGGCCCGGCTCGGCTCAGGACGCAGCCGGGCCGTCGTCCACGAGACCCTGCCGCTGGCCGAGGCGGCCGAGGCCCACCGCCTCCTGGAGTCGCGCGCGGTCACGGGCCGCGTCCTGCTGGTCCCCTGAGCGGCTCAGCGGTCGAGGACGGCGTCCAGCACGGCCGTGGCGCTGACCTGCTCCGCGTTGTAGTCGCCGGCCGTCACCGCGACGACCAGCTCCTCGCCGGCCAGCACGAGCAGCCGCTGGCCGCCGTTCCCGATGGCCTCGGTCCACGGCCGGTCGCCGGTGTTCACGTACCACTGGTAGCCGTAGCGGAAGTCGCCGTCGATGACGACGCGGGGCCGCGTCATCTCGCGCACCCACTGCTCGGGGACGATGCCCAGCCCGCCGCCGAGCACCAGCCGCCCGAGCGCGGCCAGGTCGAGGGGCCGCAGCCGCAGCCCGGCCGCGGCCATCGCCACGCCGTCCGTGCCCTTGACCCACTCGGTCCGGGTGATCCCGAGCGGCTCGAACAGCGCCTTCGCGGCGTACTCCGCCAGCGGTACGCCGGCGCCCCGCTCGATGAGCCCGCCGAGCAGGGCCGAGGCGCCGCCGCAGTACCGCCATCGCTTCCCGGCCTCCTCGACCACGGGACGCTCCAGGATGAACCGGTACCGGTCAGGAGCGAGCTCCATCGCGATCTCGCTGTTGGCCGGGCTCGTGTACGGCAGGTCCTCGTTCCAGTCGATCCCGAGCGTCATGGTGAGCGCGTGCCCGACGGTGAGGTGCGCCCGGCCCGGATCGGCCACCAGGTCCGGATATTCGGGGAACTGCTCCACCAGCCTCGCGTCCGGCGGCGGCACCAGCCCGTCGCGCAGGGCCACGCCGTACAGCAGCGCGACCACGCTCTTGGTGACCGACCGCACGTCGTGCGGCGTGTCGCGGTCGAACACGACGTGCCGGGGCTCCTCGGTGATCCGCTGGTCGACGCCCGCGCCGTAGTGCTCGACGACGACCTCGCCGCCTCGCATGACCACGACCGCGTGCAGATTGGGTGCCGTGCCGGCGTTCAGTACCGCCTCGACCCGCTCCGCCATTCCCATGATGACCTCCTAAGCCCGGGGGACATCCTGTCGTACCGGCCCACACGATGTCAGGGTCAAGGGCTGAGAACGTCCTCAGCGTCTCTCAGGAGCGGCACAGCGGCGCGGGAGCAGGCTTGGTCCCATGGAGCAACTCGTGAACAGCCCCGCCGTCAGCCAAGGTCTGCGCAGGGTCGAGGCCAGGATCAGGCGGCTCAGCGGCTCGTCCGCGCTGCCGGGGATCAACGCGGGCGCCGGGCGGATCGTCAGCGCCGGAGGCAAACGGTTGCGTCCGGCGCTGACGCTGGCGACCTCGCTCGCCCTCGGCAAGGCCCCCGACCGCCGGGTGATCACGGCCGCCGCGTGCGTCGAACTGATCCACGCCGGCTCGCTCGTGCACGACGACCTCATGGACCGGGCGACCGAGCGGCGCGGCACCCGTACGCTCAATGCCGAGCTGGGCGAGGGCAAGGCTCTGGTGATCGGCGACTTCATGCTGGCCAGGGCGGGTCTGGCGGCCATCACCGCGGTGTCCAGGCCGGTCGCCGAGGTGCTCGCGGCCACCGTGGTGGAGCTGGCCGAGGGCCAGTACCTGGAGACGAGCGACCTGTTCAACCCGGCCAGGACCAGGGAGAGCGCGCTGCGTTCGATCACCGGCAAGACCGCCGCGCTGTTCCGGGCCGGCTGCCTGGTGGCGGCCGTCTGCGCGCGGGCCTCCGCCGAGGACCGGGCGCGCGTGTCGGCGTACGGCGAGAAGTTCGGGCTGATCTTCCAGGTGCTGGACGACCTGCTCGACCTGACCGCCTCCAGCGCCCAGCTCGGCAAGCCGGCCGGCAACGACCTGCGGCAGGGCGTCTACAGCCTGCCGCTGCTCCTGTCGGGCACCGACCTCGGCGACCTGCTCGGCCGCGACATGAGCGACGAACAGGTGGACGAGGCGCTGCGCCGGCTGCGCGCGGGCGACCTGGTGGCCAACACGCTGGAGTTCTGCCGCGGCCTGGCCTCGGACGCCCTGGCCGCCCTGCCGGTGATCCACGACAAGGAGATCGCGACCCTCCTGTACGGCCTCCCGACGGCCTACATCGACCACGTCGCGGAGGTGTCGTCGCAGTTGACGGGCGTCAGTTGAGATTTGTTGGAACAATTGGTAGGAATCGCTCCCACAACCCGGCGAATCGCGCTAATACTGGAGTCACGCACTACAGGAGCGCACATGCGAAAGATCCCCCCTCGCATGATGATCCGGGACGACGGGCTTGAGGCCAGTCACTTCCTCCAGCTCGCCGCCGTGGACTTCACCGGCATCTACGCGGTCCACCTGGCCGCGAAGGAAGAACGACTGAAGATGACCAGGCTCGCCATGAGCCTGTTGTCGGGGCCGTTCCTGGCGGCCATCGCCCTGACCAGCGCCAAGGTGGTGGACCCGCAGAGCCTCACGGAGTGGCAGCGCGTGCCGTGGTACCTGTTCGCCCTGGTCACGGCGTTCGGGGTGCTCAGCGTGCTGCCGTTCCTGCGGCTGATCGAGGCGGTCGGCGCGCACGCCAGGACGGCCCGCGCGATCAACAACTTCCGCCTGCTGTACGCCTCCAGGCTCAAGGACCGGCTCGGCTGGAGCCCGAACCTGCCGATCGACCCCCGCTTCCCGGAGACGTACGCGCCACTGGCCTGGCCCGGGATCAACGTGACGACGCTGGCGCTGGCGAACTCGACCTATCTGACGGTGGGCCTCACGGGCCTGTGCGGGCAGGCGCCCAACCTGCCCCTGCTCGCCTTGGGCATCCTCCTCGTCACGCTGGTCCACTACGCCGTCTACTACGTGCGCTGCAACGTGACCAGGCGGCGCCGGCTCCCGCGCGACCCTTACGAGTTCCCGGATCAGGAGACCTGAATGCCCGGCCCTGCGTTATGGGCGTCATGTGGGGAGGCGTGGATGTGGATGATGCGACATGTCTGGACGGCGGGCACGCTCGCCGACGACGACCGCGGCCCCGTGATCGAGGCCCCGTCCGTGCTGTTCGAGATCGCCGAGGTAAGGGGCGACGACCCGATCATCGCACGGTACGGCGACACGGAGCGGCTGGCCCTGTACAGCAGGAAGTTCAGCGAGGACGTGATCGTGCCGCCGTTCAAGTACAGCTACGGCGCCCGGATCAGGGGGCAGCTCACCTGGGCCGCCGACCTGCTGCGGGTCAAGCCGTACAGCAAGAGCGCGTGGATCTCGCTGACCATCCCCGGCGAGCCGTACGACGCGGTGCCCTGCCTGATCGGCGTGGCGTTCCGGATCCGGGACGGCGCGCTCGCCATGACCGCGACCTTCCGCTCCCAGAACGCCTTCACCAGCTACCTCAACTACCTGCCGCTCGCCGAGGTGCACGCGACCATGGCCCGCGACCTGGAACTGGACCGCGGGCCGATGCGGGTGTTCGTGGACGTGCCGCATCTGTACCTGGCCGACAGCACCCAGGTGCTGCGCGTCATGCGGCCCGCGCGGCGGTGAGCGGCGCGGCGATCTCCTCCAGGCCCTTGCGCTCGGCCTTGACCCCGAAGGCCAGCTCGACCAGCCCCGCGACGATCATCACGATCGCGCCGATCGAGAACGCCAGCGCCGTGTCGCCCGGCGCGCCGCTCTCGACCAGCGAGGCGAACACGAGCGGCCCGGCGATGCCGCCGGCGGCCGTGCCGATGGCGAAGAAGAACGCGATCGCCATCGCTCTGGTCTCCATGGGGAAGATCTCGCTCACCGTCAGGTACGCCGCGCTGGCCCCCGCCGAGGCCACGAAGAGCACCACCGACCAGCAGAGGGTCAGCGTCATCGCGGTCAGCGCGCCCTGGTTGAACAGCCAGGCGGTGCCGAGCAGCAGCACCCCGGAGCCGATGTAGGTCGCCGAGATCATGGGCACCCGGCCGACGGTGTCGAAGAGCCTGCCGAGCAGCAGCGGGCCGAGGAAGTTGCCGACCGCGATGATCGCGAAGTAGTAGCCCGTGTGCGAGTCGATCTTGAAGAACGTGGTCAGGATCTGGGCGTACCCGAAGGTGATCGCGTTGTAGAGGAACGCCTGGCCGATGAAGAGCGACAACCCGAGGACCGTGCGCTTGGGGTAGAGCGCGACCATCGTGTGCGCGATCTTCAGGAAGCCGATCGACTTACGCTGGTGGATGGTCATCGACTGGCGCGGCTCGGGCAGGTCCCGGCCGATCTGGCGTTCGATGTCGTCCACGATCTGCTCGGCCTCGCGGTCCCGGCCGTGGATGAACAGCCAGCGCGGGCTCTCCGGGACGTTCCTGCGGACCAGGAGGATGGCCAGGCCGAGCACCAC
The DNA here is from genome assembly GCF_040631115.1 of Nonomuraea sp. NPDC005692. Lineage (NCBI taxonomy): Bacteria > Bacillati > Actinomycetota > Actinomycetes > Streptosporangiales > Streptosporangiaceae > Nonomuraea > Nonomuraea sp. NPDC005692. The sequence continues at coordinate 116,052 of NZ_JBEXYU010000011.1, forward strand.
GCCCAGCCCGAACGCCACCCGCCAGCCGATGTTGACCGGCAGGTCGTTCAGCAGCGGCACGGTCAGCAGGGCGCCGCCCGCCGCGCCGAGCCAGTAGCTGCCGTTGATGATGATGTCGATGCGTCCCCGGTGCCGGCTCGGGATCAGCTCGTCGATCGCCGAGTTGATGGCCGCGTACTCGCCGCCGATGCCGAAACCGGTCATGAAGCGGAACAGGAAGAACCACCAGGCGTCGAAGGACAGGGCGGTCATCAGCGTCGCCGCGAGGTAGACCACGAGCGTCAGCAGGAACAGCTTCTTCCTGCCGAACCTGTCGGTCAGCCAGCCGAAGAACAGCGCCCCCACGCAGGCCCCGGCCACGTAGAGGGCCGCGGCGAGGCCGGCCACCTGCGCCTGGGTGATGTCCAGGCCGCTGCCGGGCTTGGCGAGCTGCCCGGACAGGTTTCCGACGATGGTGACCTCTAACCCGTCGAGCACCCATACCGTGCCGAGACCGATGACGATCATCCAGTGCCAGCGGGACCACGGCAGCCGGTCCAGCCGTGCGGGCACCTTGGTAGTTACCGTGCCGGTTTCCACGTCGCTCATAAGGGCATCTGGGTACCCGGTAAACGGACGGCAAACGTTCCCTACAAGGCAGGTTTTCTGGCCTCGACCAGGGTGGTGCCGAACCAGGGGCCGCCGTACCAAAGGCGGGCGCCGAGGTCGCGCCGGCGGATGTCGATCACGCCCAGGTCGCGCAGGACGTCCTCGTAGTCGGGCGCGTACCGGAAGTCCGCGATCAGCATGAGCCCGCCGGGCCGCAGCACGCGATGGGCCTCCCTGACCGCTCTTTCGCGGCCCTCGGCGGAGGGGACGTTGTGGATCGCCAGGCTCGACACGATGACGTCGAACGCGCCGTCCTCGAACGGCAGGTCGCGCATGTCGCCCGTGACCAGGTCGACCCGGTCGGCGACGCCTTCGGCCGCGGCATTGGCCAGGGTGACGGCCGCGGCGTTGCCCGACTGGTCCTTCGAGCTCCACAGGTCGACGCCGGCAGCCCGTCCGGAGTGGAGCCGGGCGGCGGCGGTCAGCAGCACCGCGCCGCGCCCGCAGCCGAGGTCGAGCACCCGTTCATCGCCTTCGAGCGGCTCCAGCAGCTCGGCCCAGACGGCGAACTTGCCCCGGCGCGTGGTGTAGAGGTAGCTGGCCGCGCTGGCCAGCGTGTAGAGCCCGCCGAAGGCGAAGGCGATCCCGGCGGCGGGGATGTCCAGCATGAAGGAGACCGCCGCGAGAGCCAGCGGGACGATCGCCCCGAAGATCAGTCCGCCGAGGGCCCACGGCGCGTCGAATCCGTAGCTACCGTGTCGAGTGCTCACTCTCACGTTATATCTCAAGTGGGTCTTGACCGGGAATTGAGCAAACACTTCCCCTTCACCCTCAATTGGCCCGCAACGCAATAACTATGGTGACTTGGATGGGCTGGCATTGGGGGTTTGACCAGGCATGACAGGGAAACAACGCGAATTCGGCCTAGGAGCGAGCATCGCGCTGACGGTCGCGTCGGCCGCGCTCTGGGGGGTGGCGCACCTGGCCACCCACCGTCACCGGATGGGCATCGCCCTCATGGCAGCCTACGTGCTGATGCTGGGCGGCGTCCTGACGGTGTTCACGGCGTTCAGCACCCGCCTGCTGTCGCTGGCGGTCCAGCCCGGCTGGCTCACGGTGCTCACCGTGGCGCTGGTCGGGATCGCGCTCGCGTGGACCGCCGTGATCATCCGGTCGTTCCTGCTGGTCCGTCCCGAGTCCTCCGACACCGCCGGACGTTTCCTGACCACCACGCTCGCGGCCGCCCTCTGCGCGCTCGTCCTGGCGCCCACCGCGTACGCCACCCGCATGGCCTACCTGTCCCGCGACGTCGTCAGCCACGTCTTCGCCACCACCACCAGCAGCGCCCCCGTCGTCGCCCAGGACCCGTGGAACGGCGCGGAGCGCGTCAACTTCCTGCTGATCGGCGCGGACGCCGCCCCCGGCCGGCCCGGCGTGCGCACCGACAGCATGACCGTGGCCAGCGTGGACACCGAGACCGGCGCCACCACCCTGTTCGGCCTGCCGCGCAACCTGCAGAGGGTCCAGCTCCCGCACGGCCCGGCCAGGAGCCGCTTCCCCTTCGGCTTCACCGGCGACGGCCCCAGCACCCCCGGCCTGCTCAACGAGATCTTCCAGTACGCCGAGGACCACCCGGAGATGGTCCCCGGCGTGTCCAAGGGCAAGCGCGGCCCGTCGCTGCTCAAGCGCACCGTCAGCGACATCCTCGGCATCCCGGTCACCTACTACGCCATGGTCGACATGAAGGGCTTCGCCGAGATCATCGACGCGATGGGCGGCGTCCGGGTCACCGTCAAGGACCCCATCGTGTACGGCAAGTACCGCGAGGGCCTGCTGCCCGCGGGCACCCGCAAACTGTCGGGCGAGGAGGCCCTCTGGTACGGCCGGTCCCGCACCGACAGCGACGACTACGTGCGCATGGGCCGCCAGAAGTGCCTGCTCAACGCGGTCGCCAAGCAGGCCGATCCGATGACCGTGCTCAAGAGCTTCGAGAAGCTGGCCGCGGCCACCAAGCGGGCCATCTCCAGCGACGTGCCCCAGGACCTGCTGCCCGCCCTGATCGAGCTGTCGGACAAGGTGAAGGACACCAGGATCCGGAGCCTCAGCTTCGTCCCGCCGCTGATCAGCACCGTCACGCCCGACTGGTACCTGATCAGGCGCAAGGTCTCCGAGACCCTGGACGAGCGCCCCGCCAACCGGTCGGCGAGCGCGCACCACTCCGCCGCCCCGACCCAGAACCCGGAGACCCCGGTCAACCTGGACGCCGCCTGCGGCTGAACCTCACCTTTCCGACAGCCATCACCCGAGTACGGAGTGTGGCATGATGGTGCGCGGGCCCAACGGAAACGATTTTCATCGTCATTTCAGGAGCGCACGTGAGAGTGGCATTCGTCGGCAAGGGCGGCAGCGGGAAGACGACGATCTCGGCGCTGTTCGCGCGGCACGTGGCGGCCCAGGGCGACCCGGTGGTCGTCATGGACGCCGACATCAACCAGCACCTGGCCCTGGTGCTCGGCCTCGACGCCCAGCCCGAGCCGCTCGGGGCCCACCTCACCGAGATCAAAGACCTGCTGCGCGGCGACAACCCGCGCATCGCCTCGGCCGAGACCATGGTCAAGACCACCCCGCCGGGCCGCGGTTCGCGCCTGCTGCGCTTCGACGACCTGGCCGCGCTCGACTACGCCGTGACCACCCCTCATGGCCTGCGCCTGCTGGCCACGGGCCCGTTCAACGACGACGACCTCGGCGTGGCCTGCTACCACTCGAAGGTCGGGGCGGTGGAGCTGCTGCTCAACCACCTGGTCGACGGCCAGGGCGAATACGTCGTGGTCGACATGACCGCCGGCTCCGACTCCTTCGCCTCGGGGCTGTTCACCCGGTTCGACCTGACCTTCCTCGTCGCCGAGCCGACCAGGCAGGGCGTGAGCGTCTACCAGCAGTACCGCGACCACGCCGCCAAGTACGACGTCGCGCTCGCCGTGATCGGCAACAAGGTCCACGGCCCGTCCGACGTGGAGTTCCTCCGCGCGCACGTGGGCGACGACCTGCTGACCTGGATGGAGCACTCCTCGGCGGTGCGCGCCATGGAGCAGGGCCGCCACTTCACGCTCGACGATCTGGAGCCGGCCAACACCGACGCGCTCGCCGTCCTGCGCAAGACCCTCGACGCGCAGGAGAAGGACTGGCCGCGCTTCGGCCGCCAGACCGCGGAGTTCCACCTGCGCAACGCCCGCGCGTGGGCCAACGCCCGCACGGGAGCCGACCTGGCCGAGCAGATCGATCCTGACTTCGTCTACGGCCCCTAAACCGCACCTCCAGGCATCTGGAGCTACCCCCTTCTCCCACATAACGTCAGATTCGATCCCCTTCGAGAGGAGACAGCATGTCGCTGACCGTCCCGAACGATCTGCTGGACCAGGCCCGAGCCGGAGACGTGGACGACGCCGCGTTCGTCGCCTGCGTCCGCGACTCACTCCCCTACGCGTGGTCGCTGATCAGTGAGCTGGTCACCGAGCGCGCGCAGAGCGGAGCCGAGTTCGCCGACAACCAGGTGCCACCGCCGTCCGAGGAGGCCCGCGGCCAGCTCCTGCGGTGTCTGGCGAGCGACGCGATGCGCGGCGCGCTCGAACGCCACTTCGGCGTACGGCTGGCCTTCCAGAACTGCCACCGGGTCGCCGTCTTCGACCCGTCGGCCACCAAGGCCCTCGACGAGTTCGTCACCCCGCGGGCCCAGATCCTCAACCAGAAACCGGAGCTGGTCGACTGCTGAACCCACGGGCGAGCCGGGCCGTCCCGGCTCGCCCCCCGGCCTCGTCTCCGCGGCCTCAGCTCCGCAGCAGGGGCAGGACCTCCGCGCCGATGCGGCGCACGTCCTCCAGGGCCCGCCGGTGGTCGCCGATGCCCTCCACGGTCAGGATCACGTGCTCGATCCCGGTGCTGTCGGCCGTGCGCAGCAGCACCTCGGCACAGTGGGCGGGCGAGCCCACCGGATGGATGCGCGTCAGCAGGTCGACGTAGGCGGTGACGTCCCGCGAGGGGCGCGGCCGGCCGTCCACCGGCACGTAGCCGGCCAGCCCGGGGCCCAGCCACGCGGGCATCGACTCCTTCAGCTCCCGGACGGCCGCCTCGGTGGAGTCGGCCACGTGGGCCACCCCGGCCGCCATGTGCCCCGCCGGGCTCCCGCCGCCCGCCACGTGCTCGACGACCAGCAGGGCCTTGTCCCGGTCGCCGATGTGCATGCCGAGCAACATCGGCAGCCCGCGCTCGGCCGCCAGCGCCACCGTCGAGCCCGACGTGCACGCCACCACGGGCCGCAGCCTGGCCCCCGGCACCAGGGCGACCTCCCTGAACCGGAAGAACTCCCCCGCGGCCGCCACCGGCCCCTCGGACAGGGCCTCGACCAGCAGGTCGAGCGACTCGGCGAACCCCCGCTCGAACCGGTCGAGCCCGGTGCCGAACACCTCCAGGTCGACCCACGGGCCGCCCCTGCCGACGCCGGGCGTGAACCGCCCGCCCGACAGGTGGTGGAGCATGGCCGCCTGTTCGGCCAGCGCCACGGGATGCTGCGAGGACAACACGCTCACCGCCGTGCCGAGCCCGATCCGGCTGGTCCGCCCCGCCGCCACGGCGGCCAGCGTGACCGCCGACGGGCACACGCCGTAGGACATGAAGTGGTGCTCGGCGATCCAGGCGTCGTGGAACCCGGCCGCCTCGGCGGCCTCGATCAGCTCCACCGAGTTCCGCAGGACCTGCCCTGGGTCCTGGCCGGGAAAGCAGGCCGCGATGACGAAGATCCCGATCCGCACTCCCCCGATCCTACGGCTCAGCCGAACAGCGCGGCCTGCCCTTCACCCACGAGCGGATCCCTGACCTGCTTCAGATGCCGCCATTGCGGCAGGTCGTCCAGGTAGGACCAGGAGAGCCGGTGGTGCGGTGTGGGGCCGAGCCGGGCCAGGGCTTCCTGGTGCGCGGGCGAGGGGTATCCGGCGTTCTCCGCGAAGCCGTACTCGTCATGCCCGATCGTCCCCATGTAGGCGTCCCGCCGCACCTTGGCGAGGACCGAGGCCGCGGCGACCGAGACGCTGGCCGCGTCGCCCTTGATCTCCAGGCGGACCGGCCAGGGGGCGCCGATGTAGTCGTGCTTGCCGTCGAGGATCACGGCGTCGGGGCGCACCGGCAGGGCTTCGAGCGCCCGGCGGGCGGCCCTGCGCAGCGCCTCGGTCATGCCGACGGCGTCGATCTCGGCGTGGTCGGCCTCGCCGAACCCGATGCCGGCCGCCCACGCGGTCAGCTGGTCGGCGAGCGGGCCACGTTTGGCGGCCGAGACCTGCTTGGAGTCGGTCAGGCCGGGCGGCGGCGCGGACAGGTCGGTCACGACGGCGCAGACCGTCACCGGCCCCGCCCACGCGCCCCTGCCCACCTCGTCGACGCCCGCGACCGTGCGGGTGCTCGGCATGGACAGCAGGAGCTGCTCGATCTCGTACGTCGGCGCCATGGGCAGACGCTACCGCTCGGCCGGGGTCACCGGCTCCAGATCGCCGGCGATGTACCGGGCGGCCACGTGGATCGCCCGCAACGTCACCGACACCGACGGCCGGTGCACGCTGGACCTGCGGGCGACCGCGTGCACGTCACGGCCGACCGGGTTGCCGGGGAACTCCCTGACCGACAACCCGCGCACCCCGGCGGCCAGCGCGAGCGCGGGCACCGCCGCGATGCCGATGCCCTTGGCGACGAGGGAGAGGATCGTCCCGAGACCTTCGAACTCCCAGGGCGTCGGCCGGGTGCCGCCGACGTCCACGAACAGCCGGTCGACGGCCAGGCGCGAGGGCTCGCCGTCGGGGGTGGCCATCCACGGCTCGTCGCGCAGCTCGCGCAGGTCGAGCGGCACTCCGGGGTCGGCCAGCCGGTGCCTGCGCGGCACGACGAGCACGATGGGGTCGCGCAGCAGGGGGAAGACCCGCAGGCTCTCGCTCTCGCGGACCGAACCGTACCAGTCGTCGACGAGGGCGATGTCCACCTCGCCCGACTGGACCTCCCGCATGCCCCGTCCCGACCTGCTCTGGCCCAGGCGGAGCGTCAGCTCGGTGTGGCGGCGCAGCGAACGCGCGAGCGCCGGCGCGAATGCCACGGCCGCTGTGGGGAAGGCGGTGACGACGACGCGCCCCGAAGGGGTGCCCGCATGGGCGGAGAGGTCGGACTCGGCCTCCTCGACCATTGACAGGATGCGTTCGGCGTGCTGGACGAGCCGGCGTCCGGCGTCGGTCAGCTCCGCGCTGCGCGCGGTTCTGTCGATCAGCGCGGTGCCGGTCTCCCGTTCGAGCGCCGCGAGCTGCTGGGAGACGGCCGAGGGGCTGTAGCCCAGTGACTCGGCGGCGGCCGCGATGCTGCCCCGGCGAGCGAACTCACAGATCAGCGCCAAACGCCGGAATTCGAGCATCAGACTTCCTTACGCCTACCCACAAAAAGCCTCGCTTGTACTGATGCCTTCATACAACCACCCTGGGAACGTGACAAACATGACCGTGACCTTGTCCGCCACCTTGGCGGCGAACGAAGACATCGAACGAAGACGGCGCGCCGGGGAACGCGTGCTGCACCTGGCCTTCGGCGAGGCCGGTCTGCCCGTGCACCCGGCGCTGCGCGACAAGCTGGCCGCCGCTTCCGAGCGCAACGGCTACGGGCCGGTCGCGGGCGCGTCCGGGCTCCGGGCCGCGGCAGCGGGCTACTGGACACGACGGGGGCTCCTGACCGACCCCGAGCTGGTCGTCTGCGGACCTGGCAGCAAGTCGCTGCTGTACGGCCTGCTCCTGGCGATCGGCGGCGACATCGTCCTGCCCATGCCGAGCTGGGTCAGCTACGCCGCGCAGGCCGATCTGGTGGGCTCCCGTCCGATCCTGGTGCCCGCACCGCCAGGAGAGGGCGGGGTGCCCGACCCCGACCTGGTCGTCGCGGCGGTCCGCCGGGCCCGTTCGGAGGGCAGGACGGTCAGCTCCCTGCTGGTCACGCTGCCCGACAACCCGACCGGCCGGCTGGCCACGCCGGAGACCGTCGCCCGCCTGGCGGCCGTGGCGCGCGAGCTGGACCTGATCGTGATCTCCGACGAGATCTACCGCGACCTGGTCCACGATGAGTCGGCCGACTACACCTCGCCGGCCGACCTCGCGCCCGAGCGCACGATCATCACCACCGGGCTCAGCAAGAGCCTGGCGCTCGGCGGATGGCGGATCGGCGTGGCCCGGCTGCCGGAGGGCGCGCACGGGCTGCGTACCCGGCTGCTGGCGGTGGCCAGCGAGATCTGGTCGGCGCCGGCCGCTCCCGTCCAGGAGGCCGCGTCCTACGCCTTCGACGAGCCGCACGAGCTGACCGACCGGGTCGCGGGCAGCCGGAGGTTGCACGGCATCGTGGCGCGGGCCGTCCACGAGCGCTTCACGGAGATCGGCGCCTCGGTGCCGCGACCTCAGGGAGGCTTCTACCTCTATCCCGACCTGAGCCACCTCAGGCTCGGCGGCTCCGCCGAGATCACCCGGATCCTGCTGGACGAGCACGGCATCGGCGTCCTTCCCGGACACGCCTTCGGCGACGACCCGACGGCCGCCCGGGTACGCGTGGCGGTGAGCCTGCTCTACGGCGACACGCCCGAAGAGCGACTTACCGCCCTGAACAGCACCGATCCCCTTCAATTGCCATGGATCGCAGCAAATCTGAACCATCTGTCCATGGGCCTGAAGGAGCTCGCCCTGGTCCGTCACGGCGTCGTGGGTGAACGTCACCCGGCGCTGGTGCCGGCGCCATGTCACGGTTAGGCGAATCTTTCCCCAAGAGCTGGTTTACCACCTACCAAATCAGCCCTCTGACCTGCGGAAACACCGCACATCCAGAAACCCGGGAAAGATGGCTCCGAGAGCCTGGTTACGCGCGCGCCGCGCGAGCCTCATCATGTGCTCATGCCCGCTCTTGTCACCTTGTCCGGGCGCTCCGTGCGCCTGGAACCTCTCAGCCACGCGGTGATCGACGATCTCGTCGCCGCGGCGAGTGAAGACCGCTCCACTTACGCCTTCACTCGCGTCCCGGACGGCCGGGACGAGATGGTCTCCTATGTGGAGGCCGCCATGGCTGAGCAGGCGGAGGGCCGCACGCTGCCCTTCGCCATCCGGTGGCTGAACACCGACCGCGTGGTCGGTGCCACCCGTCTCATGCACCTGGAGTATTGGCAGGGCCCCATGCCCTGGCCTCCGGGTACACGCGGTGCGGTGGGCGACATCCCGTCCGTGGCGGACATCGGTTACACCTGGCTGGGCGCCTGCGCCCAGGGCACCGGCGTCAACCGGGAGAGCAAGTTCCTCATGCTCTCACTCGCCTTCGAGACCTGGAACGTCCACCGCATCACACTCAAGGCAGATGTCAGGAACGTCCGATCCCGGGCCGCCATCGAGGCCCTCGGCGCACACTTCGACGGGGTGCGGCGAGCGGATAGCCGAGGCGCCGACAACACGGTCCGAGATACGGCCTTCTACTCGATCCTGAACTCCGAATGGCCGCTCGTCCGAGAACGGCTGGCCATGCGGCTCGGACTGGTAGAGGCAGCGTAGGAACATCGGCAACGGCCCCGCCCATACTTTTCCGGGCGGGGCCTGTATTTTTCTGCGTCCCCATCGGCTCTACATGACACGCCCCCGTGTCGGTGCGCCATGTACGGCCTGCCATCAGCATGCGGAGGCACGGTCAACACCTGATCAAAGGCGGATCAACGGTTCGTTCCGGCGATCAGCCCAGTTCTAGGTGGTAAGCGGTACTGGATCTATCATTTGGTCACAAATCGTTCCATTGCCCAGGAGACAGACGGCATGGCTGGTCAGAGCGTTGAGGGCGGGCTGTGGTTCGCCGTGCTCGGTCCCGTCCGCGCGTGGCGCGAGGGGCAGGAACTCGACCTGGGCACCCCGCTGCAACGCTCGATCCTCGGCATGCTGCTCCTGCGGGAGGGCCGCGCGGTCACCCCCGCCGAGATGATCGACGCCGTGTGGGGCGAGGACGCGCCGCCCCGCGCCCTGGGCGCGCTGCGCACGTACGTCTCCCGCCTGCGCACGGTGCTCGAACCCGACCGGCCCGCCCGCTCCCGTCCCGAGCTGCTGACCTCCATCGGCCGGGGCTACGCGCTGCGCCTGCCCGACGACGCGCTCGACCTGACCCGCTTCGAACGCGGCATCGCCGAGGCCGAGGCCGCCCGCAAGTCCGGCCGGCTCTCCGCCGCCGCCGAGGGCATGCGGGCCGCGCTGACCCTGTTCGAGGGCGAGCCGCTGGCCGGAGCCGTCGGCCCGTACGCCGAGCACCAGCGCGACCGCCTGGCCGAACGCCGCGTCAGCGTCATCGAGACGCTCATGGACCTCGACCTGGAGCTGGGCGAGCACGCCGCGGTCGTGTCCGAGCTGATCGCGCTCACCGCCGAGCACCCCCTGCGCGAACGGCTGCGCGCCCAGCTCATGCTGGCCTACTACCGGTGCGGACGGCAGGGCGACGCACTCAACGTGTTCACCGAGACCCGCGAGGCGCTGATCGACGAGCTGGGCATCGAGCCCGGCAGCGAGCTGACCGCGCTCCACCAGCGCATCCTGGCCGCCGACCCGGCGCTCACCCACGTGCCGCCGCCCGCCGCCCCGGCCGAGCAGGCCGCCGGCGAGCTCGAGGCCGAGGAGGAGCCGCCCGCGCTCGAACTGCCCCGTCCGGCGCAGCTCCCGGCCGCGGTCAACGACTTCACCGGGCGCAAGGAGGTGGCCGTCCGCGTCCACACCCTGCTGTCCTCGCAGTCGTCGGCCGAGGGCGTGCCGGTGGTGGCGTTGTGCGGCATCGGCGGCGTCGGCAAGACCACGCTGGCCGTCCACGTGGCGCACGCGGCCGACGACCTGTTCCCCGACGGCCAGCTCTACGCCGACCTGCGCGGCCACAGCGACGAGGTGACCGCTCCCGAGTCGGCGCTCGGCGGCTTCCTGCGCGCGCTCGGCATCCCGCCGGACGTCATCCCCGACGGCCTGGCCGAACGTTCGGCGCTCTACCGCTCGCTGCTGTCCGACCGGCGCATCCTCGTGCTGCTGGACAACGCCCGCGACGCCGACCAGGTCAGCCCGCTGCTGCCGGGCTCGCCGGGCTGCGCCACGATCGTCACCAGCCGGGCCAAGCTGGCCGACCTGCCCGCGGCCCGGCTGATCGACCTCGACGTCATGGAGCCGGACGAGGCGCTGTCGCTGTTCTCCTCCGTGGCCGGGCCCGAGCGGGTGGCCGCCGAGCACGGCGCCGCCATGGACGTGGTCGCCGCCTGCGGTTTCCTGCCGCTGGCCGTCCGGATCGTGGCCGCGCGGCTGGCCGCCCGCCCCTCCTGGACGGTCGCCTCGCTGGTGCCCAGGCTGGCCGACGAGCAGCGCCGCCTCGACGAGCTGCGCGTGGGCAACCTGGCCGTCGAGGCCACCTTCGCCCTCGGCTACGGCCAGCTCGAACCCGCCCAGGCCCGCGCCTTCCGCCTGCTGTCCCTGCCGAAGGGCCCCGACATCTCGATCGGGGCCGCCGCGGCCGTCCTGGCGATGAACATGTACGAGGCCGAGGAGCTGCTGGAGTCGCTGGTCGACATGAGCCTCCTGGAGGCCACCGCGCCCGGCCGCTACCGCTTCCACGACCTGCTCAGGCTGTTCGCCAGGCGCGTCCTGGACAAGACCGAGCGTCCCGAGGACAAGACGCTGGCGCTGCGCCGGCTGCTCGGCTTCTACCTGGCCTCGTCCCGGTCCGCCCACCGGCTGGCCTACGAGGGCAGCATGATCCCCGACAACCTGGCCGTGGTCGGCAGCGGGCTCACCTTCACCACCGTCGACGAAGCCGTGGCCTGGCTGATCTCCGAGGGCGACTCGCTGTTCGCGGCCATCAACCAGGCCGCGACCACGTCCACCGCCGGCGAGCAGCTCCTGCCCGCCGCCGACATGCTGGTGGCCATGGAACCGCTGCTGGAGGCCGGTACCCACACCCGCGAGTTCGACCAGGGCACCCGCGCGGTGCTCGCCGCCGCGCTGGGCCTCGCCGACGAGGCGAGCGAGCTGCGCTCCCGGTACGTGCTGGGCCGGGTGCTGTTCGCCGGCAACCAGCTCTCGGAGTCCGAGACCCACTTCCGCCGCGTCTACGAGCTCTCCGACACCCGCGACGAGAAGATCGTCACCGGCGAGGTGCTCAACGCGCTGGCCGTCGTCGTCGGCCGGCAGCGCCGCCACACCGAGGCCCTCACCCTGTTCGACGCCGCCTCCCGCTACTACCGCGAGAACGGCGTCCCCGCCGGCGAGGCCCTGGTGCTCAGCTACTCGGCCCGCGACCACCTGGGCCTCGGCCACGCCGAGGACGCCATCGCCGCGGCGGAGAAGGGCCTGGCCATCTTCACCGAGATCGGCAGCGGCGCCGGCACCGCCCGCGCCCGCTACCACCTGGGCATCGTGCTCAGCCGGGTCGGCCGGCTCACCGAGGCGGTGCACCACCACGCCGAGTGCCTGGCCTTCTTCCGCTCCAGCAAGCAGCGGGTCTGGGAGCAACGCGTGTGCTCCCGGCTGGCCGAGACGTTCATCGCCGCCGGGCGCTACCCCGACGCCGTACGCCACGCCGAGCAGGCACTCATGGTCTCCCGCGAGATCGGCCACCCCTACGGCGAGGCGCTGTCGCTCACCGTGCTCGGCCGGGCACTACGCGGACTGGGCAGCGTCGCGCGGAGCCTCGACTGCCTCAGGCAGGCCTACGACGTCTTCACCAGGCTCGGCGCCCCCGAGGCCGGTGACCTGAAGCTTCTGCTGGACGGCTTCGCCGTCGAACGGTCCGTCGTCGAGTCCTGAGTACAGCTCGTCGTCCAGACGTGTCATCCACACATGGTTGATCAAGGCTGTCCTTAGTCAATGCCGATGGCAGCCCGGCCGGTCATCCTGACCGCCACGCGTCGCCAGGGGGCCCGGTCATCCGGATGCTTCGCGTGACGGCTAGCCGCCTCACACAGACGACCGGCCGGACTCGACGCGGACCTTCGAACCCCCCAGGCCCGCGTCTCGGTCAGAAGCCTCCACCCGCGTGGTCAACGTCGGATCAACGGTGAATCAAAGCAGGAAATAACCCTCGGCGATGAGCGGCCGGACCGCGTCGGCGTTGGGGATCTCGCCGTCGCCGACCAGCTCGGCGATCACGTTGAGCAGCGGCCCGAGCGCCAGCTCGCCGTCGCACACGCCGGCCAGGGCGGCCTCGACGGTGCCGACCTCCCTGCTGCGCCGCAGCCCCTGCGTCTGGCGCAGCACGATGCGGATCGGGTCCTCGGCGCCGGGCAGGCCGACGCGTTCGTCGAGCACCCCTTCGGCCGTGCGCAGCAGCGCCGCGTCGAGGTCGGCGGCGCGGTGGGCGGCGGCGATGGAGTCGAGCACGTCGTCGACGTAGTCGCCGACCGGGAGGGCCACCTGGTGGGGCAGGTGCTCCACGCGCACGACCGGGTCGAGGGTGCCCGAGTTGCGCATGGTGATCCAGCCGAAGCCGATGCCCTCGACCTTGCGCTCGTCGAACCAGGCCAGCCACCGGTCGTAGTGGTCGGTGTAGCCCTTGGTGCCCTGCTCGGCCGCGTCCTTGAGCCACAGCTCGACGTATTCGGCCGGGTCCTGCACGTCACGCTGGACGACCCAGGCGTCGCAGCCGGTCTCGCGCAGCCAGCCGCCGACCCGGTCGTGCCAGTCTTCGCCCTCGACGTGGAGCCAGTTGGCCAGGAAGTGGGCCTGCCCGCCGGGCGCGAGGTGGCGCGGGGTGCGCCGGACCAGGTCGCGGCAGAAGTCGTCGGCGTCGCCGCCGGACTCGCGGTAGGTCAGCGTGCGCTCGGCCCCGGGGGCGATGACGAACGGCGGGTTGCTGACGACCAGGTCGAACAGCTCGCCCTCGACCGGCTCGAACATCGACCCCACCCGCGCGTCGACGCCGGTCACGCCGGACAGCTCCCAGCTCAGCCGGGCCAGCTCGACGGCACGCGGATTGAGGTCGGTGGCCACCACCTGCTCGGCCCGCCCGTCCAGGTGGAGCACCTGGACGCCGCAGCCCGTGCCGAGGTCGAGCGCGCGCGTGACGGGCCGGCGGCTGACGAGCTGGGCCAGGTTGGCCGAGGCGCCCCCGGCCCCCACGACGTGGTCGGCCCGCAACGCCGGGTCGCCGGGCCGGACCTTGCGGTCGGAGACCACGTAGCCGCCGGTCTCCCACGGCTGGAGGTGCACGGTCGCCCTGATCAGGTCGCCGTCGGCGGACACCAGCCCCGACTCCAGGACCGCGGCCGGCACGGATCTGGCCGGCACCGGCACGCCGAGCCACCAGAGCCTGATCAGGGTGCCCAGCGGGTCGCCGTCGGCGGTCGCCCGCAGGGCGGGGACGAGCTCCTCCCGCGCCAGGGCCGAGGCCGCCATGGCGCCGAGCCGGTCGCGGACGCCGTCGATCGTGTAGCCGGTTTCGAGAAGGTGATGGCGCAGTCGTTCCACGGGCACCATCCTTTCACCAGCCACCGACAGTGCTCATACTGTTACTTACACACCCAAGCGTTCTGCAAGCCATGGACAAGTGGGTGGCGGTATCTCTAGGGGTGCAAGACGCCGTACCGAGGAGCCCGCCCCCATGCTGATCCCCTGCTTGGCCTGCGAGTCGCGATTCGGGCCCGACGAGTACTTCAACGCCTGCTCCGACTACAACCGGGGCCTGGACCTGGTCTCGTGGACCTGCCCGCGCTGCGGCAACCGCGACGACCTGCGGGTGCTGCCCGGCGAGCTGGGGTTCGGCTACCCCTCGCGGGGCAGGTTCGACGTGCACGACCGGCTGCGCGTGCCCGGTCTGCGCAGGCAGCGCGGCGACCTGCGGCTGGACATCTCCCTCGACCGCTCCCGCTGGCAGGTCAGGACGCGGATCCGGCAACCGGCCTGACGGGCGCGTACGCGTACGCGGGCGGCTCGCCCCGCAGCAACCGCGCGATGTCCTCCACCAGCGCCTCCGCCAGCTCCTCCAGGCTCTCCCCGGTGGCCTCGGCCAGTCTGGGCGTGAGCACCACGTTCGGCAGCCTGGTCAGCGGGTGGGCCGGATCGAGCCATTCGCCCTCGAAGTGGTCGAGCCCGGCGCCGCCCACCTGGCCCTGGCGCAGCGCGTCCACCAGGGCGGTCAGGTCGTGCAGGGCGCCGCGCGAGGTGTTGAGGTAGATGGCGCCCTGGCGCATCGCGCCGAACTCGCTGTAGCCGAACAGGCCCCTCGTGTCCGGGGTCAGCGGCACGTGCAGCGACACCACGTCGGCCTCCGCCAGCAGCGCGGGCAGGGTGTGCGTGGCCTCGGGGACGAACGGGTCGCAGGTGACCACCCGCATGCCCAGCCCCTGGCAGCGCCAGCGCATGGCCCGGCCGACCCGGCCGAGGCCGACGATGCCGAACGTGCGTCCGGTGAGCCGTCTGCCGCGGTGGCGCTGGGCGGGAGGCACCCTGCCGCGGTGGGCGCGGCCCCTGCGCACCTCGCGGTCGGCGGTGACGATGTTCCTGCTGACCGCGAACAGCAGCGCGAGCGTCAGCTCGGCCACCGCCTCCGGGTCGCGGTCGGGGGCGTGCAGGACGGTGACCCCGCGTTCGGCGGCCAGGCGCAGGTCAACCCCCGTGGGGGCGCCCAGGCTGGCCACGATGTCGATGTGGAGTCCGAGTACCGAGGTGCGAACCTGGTCGCCGTCGGTGATGAGCACGTTCGCGCCGGTCTCGATGACCAGGTCGGCGAGCTGCTCGTCGGTGAAGCCGACGCTCGGCCGGGGAGGAGCCTCGGCCACGTCGGCGACCTCGCCCAGACGGGCGAGCGCGCTCTCCGGCAGGTCGGGCAGCACGAGAGCCCGAGGTCTTCTCACATTTGGACAATAACACCACAGACGGTACTCAGATCATTGCTCCCCGCGCTGGCGGAGACTCTGCCAGGCCGCCTCGCCCAGGCCCTTGATCTCTTCCTCCGTCGGGGTGTGCGCCCCGGCGAACCACAGGCGGCACATCTCCTGCGCCGGCCCGAGCCACAGGACGTAGCACATGGTGGCGTGGACGGGCTGGAGCTGCCCGTTCTTCATGTGCGGCTTCCACCAGTCGGAGACCTGGCGGAAGAACGCGCGCCTGGCCTCGGCCACCTCGGCGCCGCCCGGCTCGTGCTTGCGCGGCGGGCGCTCGCTGACCAGGATCCTGGCCCGCTCGGGGTGCTCGCCGGCCCAGCGCATGTGGAAGGCGACCACGGCCTCGATGCCGGCGCGGGCGTCGTCGTGCTGGACCAGCTCGGCGAGGAACTCCTGCTGGTAGGCGTCGAGGATCTCGGCGTAGAGGACGCCGTAGACATGCTCTTTGCTGGCGAAGTGGTGGTAGAAGCTGCCGACGCTTACACCGCTCTCCTCGCGCAGACTGGCCAGCGTGGTGGCCGAGACACCGTCCTGGCTGAAGCGGCGGAGGGCGCCCTCGATGATGCGGGTGCGGCCGTCGCGTCCGTTCTTGACACTCTTCACACTGTCAATGGTGTGCTACCAGAACCTTGTTCCGCAAATACTCCGGCCAGATCGATCATAGCGGTCACCTCGACCGTCCCGGACGCGACCTTCATCTCGGCGTCCGGCCACAGCCTGCGGATGAGCCTGAGCACCCGCCGGTTCTCGCCCAGCACGTCCATCCCGACCGTACGCGCCCCCCGCACGGCGGCCCTGAGCAGCAACGTGTCGACGAGGCGCGGGCCGAGCCCGTTCCCCTGCCAGCGGTCGGCCACGACGACGGCCACCTCCACGTCGGCGCAGCCGCCCCGGTAGCTCATGGCGTGCCCGACGATCTCGTCCCCGGCGGTGACGACGAGCGCGTCGCGGCGTTCGTCCAGGGTCAGCAGGGTGCGTACGAGGTGCGCGGCCGGGACGGCCAGGCCGGTGAAGAACCGCAGCGTCTGGGTGTGCAGCGACAACCCCGTCAGGAAGCGTCTGATCCGTTCCTCGTCGTCCGGGCGGACCGGACGGATCTGGGTTCCGTGCATAGACTCAGCCTGCTCCTCGGAGCTGAGTCTGTCAATTGAACTCAGATATAATGCCGAGATGAACGTGCCGTTCCGATTGGGCTTCCGGGTGGACAACTGCTCGATCGAGCGCACCCTGGACATCGTCGGGGAGAAGTGGACCTTCCTGGTGCTGCGCGAGGCGTTCAGCGGCGTGCGCAGGTTCGCCGACATGCAGGCGGTCACCGGCGCCCCCCGCCAGGTGCTCAGCGCGCGCCTGGCCCGGCTGGTCGACGAGGGCCTGCTGCGCAAGGAGCCCTACCGCGAGCCCGGCCAGCGCCAGCGCGACGAATACCGGCTGACCGACAAGGGCCGCGACCTCTATCCGCTGCTCGTCGCGCTCATGCACTGGGGCGACAAATACCTGGCCGACGAGGAGGGCCCGCCGGTCCTGCTCACCCACCGCGACTGCGGCGCCCCCATCGAGCTGCACTTCCGCTGCGCCGAGGGCCACGACGTGGCCGGGCCGCGCGAGGTCACGCCGGTGCCCGGCCCGGGCCCCGGGCTGCGCAGCGTCTAGCGGGCGAGCCGCGTGAGGGAGCACCCGCCCCGGTGCCTAACCTTGAAGGCGTGTACCGGTTCCTGCTGACGCCCCGGTGGCTGGCGCTCCACGTCGTGGTGCTCCTGGTCATCCCCGCCTTCGTGTTCCTGGGCAGGTGGCAGTTCGGGCGTTTCGAGGAGCGGTCCGACAACAAGGACAGGGTGACCGCCAACATCGAGGCCGCCGCCGTCCCGCTCGACCGGCTCGCGGCCCCCGGCCGGCAGGTCGGCGAGGGCGACCGTTACCGCACGGTCGTCGCGTCCGGCACGTACGACACGTCCCACGGCCTGCTCGTCCGCCGCCGCCCGCACGAGGGCCGCAACGGCTTCTACGTCCTTACCCCGCTCGTCACCGGCGACGGCTCCGCGGTGATCGTCAACCGCGGCTGGATCCCGGCCGCCGCCAGCGCCGACGCGGCTCCCCAGGTCCCCGCCCCGCCCACCGGACAGGTAACTGTCACCGGGCGGCTACGTCAGAGCGAGACGGAAGACTCCACCGGCATCCGCGAGCGGTCCGGGCTGCCCGATGGCCAGGTGCTGCTGATCGACGCGGCCAAGATCGGGCAGCGCATGCCGTACCGGCTGGTGGGCGGCTATGTCGAGCTCACCGGGCAGCAGCCGCCGGCCGCTTCCGCGCCCGCTCTGGTGCCCGCCCCCGACGTCGGCTCCGGCGGCGGCCTCAACCTGGCCTACGGGGTCCAGTGGTGGCTGTTCATCGGCATCGCGATCGGCGGCTGGATCCTGCTGATCCGGCGCGAGGTGGCCGAGCGGAAGTCCGGGAGACCCGCCGACGGGTCCGTGGCGACCCAGGAGGCGGAAACCGCCGCCAATTAAGGTGTGGAGGGTGATCCGCCACATTGAGTTCACCAATCTCCGCAACTTTCGTGACGTAGGTGGATATGCCACCGAGGACGGGCGCACCGTCCGGTGGCAGCGGCTCTACCGGGCCGACTCCCTGGGCTGGCTGGCCGGCGACGACCTGCGGGCCTTCCACGCGCTGCGCGTGCGCACCGTGATCGACCTGCGGCAGCCCGCCGAGGTCGAGCGGGCCGGCCGGGTGCCGGAGACCGAGGGGCTGCGCTACCGGAACCTGCCGATCGAGGGCCGGCCCTGGGACATCGCCCAGTTCAGCGAGGAGATCGGCGTCGAGCGCTACCTCGCCGACCGGTACCTGGAGGTGACCGAGGACGGCGTGGAGAACCTGCGCGCCGCCGTGGAGACGGTCGCCGTCGCGGACAACGCGCCGGTCGTCATCCACTGCGCGGTGGGCAAGGACCGCACCGGCCTGCTCACCGCGCTGATCCTCTCGCTCACCGGCGTCGCCGAGGACGACATCATCGCCGACTACGCCCTGACCGGCCTGGCGACCGAGCGCTTCATCGCCGACCAGCGCACGAGGCATCCGGACGCCCCGCTGTGGCCGGGGTTCGGCCGGGCCCCCGCCCAGGCCATGCGCCTGTTCCTGGACGACCTGATCGACCGGCACGGCTCCGTCGAGGGCTACGTCACCGGCGTGCTCCAGGTCGACCGGGCCACCATCGCGGAACTTCGCGAAAATCTCCTGACTGATTCGATCTCCCGCGGGTAGAAGGCGCCGGGGTCCGCAAGGGGCAGCATCCTCAAGGACCCCACAAGCCCGGGATCGCCCCCATCCCCCTCCAGGCGGTCCCGGGTACGAATGCATGGATACCCAACGGATACGTCGCAGCTTGTTCGACGTTATGCCGTCGTCGTACGGTTACCTGCGTGACTACGCCGCTGCTCCCCGACCCTGACCCCCGGCGGCGCGACTATGTGATCATCTCTGCCGACGATCACCTGATCGAGCCTCCTGACCTCTTCGAGGACAGGCTCCCGGAGAAATACGCCGACGTCGCGCCCAAGGTCGTGGAGACGGACGCCGGTCACCAGGTCTGGCGCTACGGCGGGGCCACGTACCCGTGCGCGGGCATCGACGTGGGCGCCGGGCTGCCACGCGAGCAGTGGACCCTGGATCCGGTCAGGTTCGAGCAGATG
This sequence comes from Nonomuraea sp. NPDC005692, assembly GCF_040631115.1. Classification (NCBI taxonomy): domain Bacteria; kingdom Bacillati; phylum Actinomycetota; class Actinomycetes; order Streptosporangiales; family Streptosporangiaceae; genus Nonomuraea; species Nonomuraea sp. NPDC005692. The sequence continues at coordinate 135,252 of NZ_JBEXYU010000011.1, forward strand.
CGTCCCGGCTGCCACGACATCGAGGCCCGCGTCCAGGACATGGACGTCGCCGGTATCTGGGCCGCGCTGTGCTTCCCCGGCATGCTGGCCGGCCAGGCGGGCATGCCGTTCGCCAGGACCCGCGATCAGGAGCTCGGCCTCGCCCTGGTCAAGGCGTGGAACGACTGGCACATCGACGTCTGGGCCGGCACCTACCCCGAGCGGATCATCGGCCTGCAACTGCCCTGGCTGCCCGATCCCGACGTCGCCGCCAAGGAGATCAGGGCCAACGCCGCCCGCGGCTTCAAGGCCGTGGTCTTCCCCGAGTTCCCGACCAGGCTCAGGCTGCCGTCGATCCACACCGGCCACTGGGACCCGTTCTTCGCCGCCTGCGAGGAGACCGGCACGGTCGTGGCCCTGCACACCGGCGACTCCTCCTGGTCGCCCGTGCCCTCGCCCGACACGCCCATCGAGGCGATCACCACGCTGATGCCCACCAGCGCCATGTTCGCCTGCGCCGACTGGCTCTGGTCGGGCCTGCCGCTGCGCTTCCCCGGGCTGCGCATCCTCATCGTCGAGGGCGGGGTCGGCTGGCTGCCGATGCTGGCCGAGCGCGCCGACTACGCGCTCGACCACCCGGTCGCGGGCGAGGCCGCCTGGGACGGCGGCCTCAAGCCCAGCGAGGTGCTGCGCCGCAACTTCTTCTTCGGCACGCTCGACGACCACGCGCTGTCCGGCGTGCGCCTGGCGGTCGGGCTCGACCACGTGCTGCAGGAGAGCGGTTACCCGCACTCCGACTCGACCTGGCCCGACACCCAGAAGGCCGTGGCCGCGAACCTCGGCGCGCTGCCGCCCGCCGACATCGCCAGGGTCGCCTACGGCAACGCCGCCCGCCTGTTCGGGCACCCGCTGCCCTCGCGCGCCTGGTTGCGGATGGAGGAGATCTAACCCTCGTCCTCGACCAGCCTGGCCTGGATGATCCTGCGCTCGTGCTCGACGTAGCGACCGCTCTCGCCGAGCAGCGAGGCGATCAGCCACAGGAACACGCCGAAGTCGTCGGCCACCCCGATGAGCACCAGGAAGTCGGGGATGACGTCGACCGGCGACAGGATGTAGACCACGCCGAGCGCCATCAGGGCGAGCTTGCCCTTGCCCATGCCTTCGTAGCGGCCGCGGGTGACCGCGCCGATCATGCGCGGGATCGCCCGCACCCTGGTCAACATCCCCGGCGTGCCAGGCTTGGTCACCTCGCGGTACGTCCGCCACGCCGCCGCTGCCCGTGCTGCCTTCGCCATCATGAGGATCCTCCTACCCCCGGCTTCTCACGACATAACGCGTCAGCCGGGTGAGGGGTTCCTGACGATCAGCGCATGGCGGCGTGCTCGAACGGCCTGACCTGCTCGATCTGCGCGGCCACCCGGATCAGCAGATCCTCCCGGCCGGCCGCCGCCACGAGCTGCACGCCGACCGGCATGCCCGCCGCGTTCCTGTGCAGCGGCAGCGAGACGGCGGGCTGGCCGGTCGCGTTGATCGGTGAGGTGTAGGCCACCACCTGCGCGGTCCTGCCGAAGGCGGTGCTGAGGTCGGTGGGCGGGATCCAGCCGAGCGGGAACGGCGCCGCTCCCGACGACGGCATCAGCAGCAGGTCGTTGCCCTCGGCCCACCAGGAGGCCATGCGGCGGCGGAAGCCGTCCACCCACTGGGTGGCCAGGATGTGGTCGGCCGCGCTGTTGGCGCGGGCGGCGGTGACCATGGCCGCGTTGCGCGGTTCGAGCTCGTGCAGCTCCACCGGCCTGCCGCGGGCCGCGCCCAGGCTCACGACGTGCGCGGCGAGGTTGTTGGCGACGATCGCGCCGAAATGCCGGGCGAACTCCGGCTCGGCGAGCGCCGGCGGGCCGCCCGGGGCCACCTCGTGACCGAGGCTCTCCAGCAGCGCCGCCGCCCGGGTGACGGCCTCGGCCAGGGCGGGCTCGGCGGGCACGTCCGGCCTGGGGTGGGCGGTCAGGAAGCCGACGCGCAGCCGTCCTGGGTCGGCGTGCAGTTCGGCGGTCAGGGGGCCGGGCAGCGCGGGGGCGTCGTAGGGGTCGCCCGGCTCGTAGCCGGAGACCGCGTCGAGCGCGGCCGCCGTGTCCCGCACGGTCCTGCTCACGAAGCCGGGGCAGGAGAAGCCGCTCCAGCCCTCGCCCATGGACGGGCCGAGGCTCAGCCGGCCGCGCGTCGGCTTGAGCCCCACCAGGCCGCACAGCGAGGCCGGGACGCGGATCGAGCCGCCGCCGTCGCTCGCCGTGGCCAGCGCGACCATGCCCGCGGCCACCGCCGCCGCCGACCCGCCGCTCGACCCGCCCGCCGAGTACGCCGGGTCGTAGGGGTTGCGGGTGGGGCCGTACGCCACCGGCTCGGTCGTGATCGTGCTGCCGAACTCGGGGGTGTTCGTCCGGCCCAGCAGCACGAAACCGGCCCGGCGCAGGCGGACGACGCCGTGGCCGTCCAGGGCGCCGTCGAGGTCGTCGCGGACCCGTGAGCCCGCGGCGTACGGCTCGCCGGCCTGCCGCCAGCCCAGGTCCTTCAGCAGGATCGGCACGCCGCGGAAGGGCGCGTCCGCCGGGAGGTCGTCGATCTCGGCCAGTGCCCGCTCGAACCGCCGGTGGACGACGGCGTTGAGCTCGCCGTCGTGGGCCTCGACGGCGGCGATGGCGGCCTCGGCCAGCTCGCGGGCCGACACCTGTCCGTCCCTGACCGCCTGGGCCTGGCCGACGGCGTCGAGCCGCAGCACGTCGTCCATCAGCCCTCCCGGACCGGGGCCAGGTCGCGCACGGCCTGCTCGATCGGCACCTCGCCGCCGGGGATGGGCGCGAGCACCGGCGTGTCGAGCCCGTTGTCGACGTACCGGCGGATCCTGGCCCGGCAGGTGGCGGCGTCGCCGTGCACGACGAGGGCGTCGACCACCTCGTCGGGGATGGCCTTGAGCGCGGCCTGGCGGTCGCCCGCCGCCCACGCCTCGTGCATGGGACGCAGCACCTCGCCCCGGCCCAGCCAGTCGTGGAAGGCGGCGTAGGCGGGCACGGTCAGGTAGCTCGCCAGCATCCACCTGGCCATCTCGCGCACCTTGTCGGCGTCCTCGCTCACGCAGACGAACAGGCGGGCGATCAGCTCGGTGTCCGGGCCGATCTCGGCGCGCACCTTGGGCACGTCCTCGGGGGCCAGCCAGTTGGTGATCGCGCCGTCGGCCTCCTCGGCGGCCAGGCGCAACATCCGGGGCCGGAGGGCGGCCAGCACGATCTTGGGGGCGGTCTTCGGCGCCCGTTCCAGCTTGAAGCCCTTGATCTCGAACGTCTCGTACCGCTCGGAGACCTTCTCCCCCGCCAGCGCCCTCCTCAGGAAGCGCAGCGTGTCGCGGGTGCGGGCGTACGGCTTGGCGAACTCCACGGCGTTCCACCGCTCGACGATCGCCGGCGAGGAGGACCCGATGCCGAGCACGAACCGGCCGGGGGCCAGGTCGGCCAGGGTGGCCGCGGACATGGCCAGCAACCCCGGCCCCCGCGTGGAGACCGGGACGATCGCGCTCCCGAGCCTCATACCCGGAGCCCACTGCGTGGCCATCGCCAGCGGGACGAACCCGTCGTTCCCGTTGACCTCGGCCGACCAGGCGTCGGTGTAGCCGAGGCCCGGCAGCTCCGCGATCAGCTCCTGCGACCTGGCCAGGGAACGGTCGTAGAAGGGGATGGTCATGCCCCAGTTCGGCGTCATTCATGGCCTCCGGTTCGGCGACGGTGAGCCGACCATACCAAGCGGCCATACCAAGCGGTATGTCATCGCAAGGAGCCCCCTAGGCCCGCAATTCGTGCACCGCCGCGATGAAGTCCTTCGTTATCCCCTGCAACCCGGGCAGATGCGACAGCCCCACCAGCCGGTCCACCAGCGGCACCGTGACCTCGATCAGCCGGTACGTCCGCGCGCACCCCGGCGAGGTGTCGTGCACCCAGAACAGCACCATGCCCATCGACAACAACCACAGCAGCTCGGGCAGCTCCGCCCGCAACTCCGCGTTCATCCGGTCCTTCGACCCCTCGACCACCTCGCGGTAGATCCCGATGGACGCCTCCCGCGCCGGCGACGACTGCGCGCTGAACGGGCTCAGCGGGTTCGTCGGCTCGGCCGCGTGCTTGAAGAACTTCACCGCGAACTCGTGGTACGGCTCCGACACGCGCACCCACTCGCGCAGCACCCCGCTCAGCCGCGCGGCGAACGACCTCTCCGTGGCCAGGAACTCCCGGCAGGCCTGCTCGTGCTCGGCCTGCGCACGGTCGTAGTAGGCCTGGATCAGCGCCTCCTTGCTCTCGAAGTAGTAGTAGGCGTTGCCCACTGACACCCCTGCCTCGGCGGCGATGGCACGCATGGTCGTCGCGTCGAAGCCACGCTCACGGAACAGTCGCAAGGCCGTCTCGACGATGACCTCTCGGGTGCTCTCCGATCCTCTGTTTCGGGCTTCGGACACGTTCGTCACTTTACGTCTTGAAAGCGCGGTGGGTCATGGAGTGGCACGGTGATCGCCGCCACAGGGCAAAGATGACTATGAGACATGAGTTATCTCCTGGGAATGGTGGGATTGTCGTTTCAGGCGGAAGGGCTCTTTTCCGCGAAAAGGCATCGACATGTGGATACGTGGAACAGCGCGCACCTTCGTGGTGGCGCTCCTCGGCATTCAGATCACCATAATCGCGCTGGCGTCGGCCGCTTCCGCCGCCTCCCACCCATCAGGTGGAGAGCGGGTTCAGGCGCCAACACCGTTCAACCGTCCTGACGAGACCGGGGGGATGCTCGACCTGTCCCTGTGGTTCCCGGAGGGGATCGACGGACCGTGGACGAACATCCGGCAGGCCGCCGTCGAGGCGGCCCTGGCGGAGACATACCAGGTCGAGCACCACCAGGCGGACCCCGCGGCCGCCAAGTCGCAGCTGTCGAAGGAGGATTCCGAGGAGACGGAGGACGCCTGGGCCGAGGCCGAGGAGGCGTTCGCCGAGCAGTCGGACATGCAGGACCGCGCCGAGCGCTCAGAAGCCGTCACGAGGCCCGCGAGCGTCGAGGAGGCGATGACGCCCCGGAGCCGGCCGCAGAGGTCGCAGCAGCGATCTCAGCTTGATCTGGCCCGTGTGCTGCCCAGGCAGGCCGCCATGCACATGACCCACGCCCTGGCCGCCCGCTGGCTGAAGAGCTCGGGCCTGCGCACGAAGTCGTCGGGCCACTGTACGAGCCGCCACATGCACCACTGCACCTCGCTCGACTCCGTAAGGGCCGGCACGATCGCCCGGATCATCGACCTCAAGCATGACAGCGGCTGCCCGGTCATGGTGACCGGCGGCACCGAGGCGGGCCACGCGCCCGGCCAGTACAGCCACGGAAACGGCTACAAGCTCGACATCACGCACAACGCGTGCATCGACCGCTACATCACCAGGCACCACCGCAAGACGGGCGTCCGCGGCGACGGTGCCGCGCTCTACCGCTCCGCCACCGGAACCGTCTTCGCCAACGAGAGCAGCCACTGGGACATCCTCTTCCGGTGACAGGCCCGCCCGCGGGAGGACACGACTCCCCGGGAAGCGCGAATCGCCGGGGAACGCGACTCTTCCGGGACGACAGAACCGTCCGGGAAAACGCGAAGGACGCCGCACCATGGCACGGCGTCCCCACGGAGTCGGCCGGGCTACAGCTCGGAGGCCACCAGCTCGGCGATCTCAGCCGCGTTGAGCGCGGCACCCTTGCGCAGGTTGTCGCCGCAGACGAACAGGTCGAGCGTGTTCGGGAAGTCGATCGCCTGGCGGACGCGGCCCACGTAGGTCGGGTCGTTGCCGACCACCTCGAGCGGCGTCGGGTAGACGCCGTTGGCCGGGTCGTCCATCAGCACCACCGTCGGCGCCGCCGAGAGCACGCGGTGGGCGTCCTCGACCGTGATCTCACGCTCGAAGCGGGCGTGCACGGCCAGCGAGTGAGTGGTGATCACCGGCACGCGGACGCAGGTCGCCGAGACCTTCAGGTCGGGGATGCCGAGGATCTTGCGCGACTCGTTGCGCAGCTTGAGCTCCTCGGACGCCCAGCCGCCGTCCTTGTACGAGCCCGCCCACGGCACCACGTTGAACGCGATCGGCGCCGGGAACGGCGACTCGTCGGGCAGCTTGCCGGCCAGCGCCTTGCGCACGTCGCCGGCCGTCTGGCCGAGCGAACGGTCGCCGGCCAGGGCCTCGACCTCGTCGTAGAGCCGGGCCGAGCCCGCCACGCCCGCGCCCGACACCGCCTGGTAGGAGGCGACGACGAGCTCCTTGAGCACGTACTCGGCGTGCAGCGCGCCCATGGCCGCCATCATCGACAGCGTGGTGCAGTTGGGGGTCGAGATGATGTTCCTGGGCCGCTCGCGCGCGTCGAGCGGGTTGACCTCGGGCACCACCAGCGGAACGTCGGGCTCCATGCGGAACGTGCCGGACTTGTCGATCGCGATCGCGCCGCGCTCGGCCGCGATCGGCACCCACACGGCCGACACCTCGTCGGGCACGTCGAAGATGGCGATGTCGATGCCGTCGAAGACCTCGGGCGCGAGCGCCTGGACCACGACGTCCTCGCCGCGCACGCTCAGCACCTTGCCCGCCGAGCGCGGGGAGGCGACGAGACGGATCTCGCCCCAGATGTCCTCCCGGGTGGACACGATGTCCCGCATGACGGTGCCCACGGCGCCGGTGGCGCCGATCAGGGCGAGATTGGGCCTGCTCATCGTCCGCTACCTCCGTACACCACTGCTTCGACCTGGTCGGCGTCGAGATCGAAGGCACGGTGGGCGGCCGCCACGGCCGCGTCGACACCGTCCTGCTCGACGATCACCGAGATGCGGATCTCCGAGGTGGAGATCATCTCGATGTTGACCCCCGCGTCGGCGAGGGCCGCGAAGAACGTCGCCGTGACGCCGGGGTGCGAGCGCATGCCCGCGCCGATCAGCGACACCTTCCCGATCTGGTCGTCGAAGAGCAGCGACTCGTAGCCGATGCGGCCCTGGATCTTCTTCAGCGCGGTCAGCGCCACCTGGCTGTCGGCCGTGGGCAGCGTGAAGGAGATGTCCGTGCGGCCCGTGGCCGCGGCCGAGACGTTCTGGACGATCATGTCGATGTTGATCTCGGCGTCGGCCAGCGTTTTGAAGATCGAGGCAGCCTCGCCGACCTTGTCGGGGACCCCGACAACAGTGATCTTGGCCTCGCTCCGGTCGTGCGCGACGCCGGAGATGATCGGCTGCTCCATCTCGGTTCCTTCGGTGTAAGGGTCGGAGACGACCCACGTGCCTTCCGTGGTGCTGAACGAGCTGCGTACGTGGATCGGCAGGTCGAACCGCCGAGCGTACTCGACGCAGCGCAGATGCAGGATCTTCGCGCCGCAGGCCGCCATCTCCATCATCTCGTCGTACGAGATCTTGGGGATCTTGCGGGCGACGGGCACGATGCGGGGGTCGGCCGTGAAGATGCCGTCGACGTCGGTGTAGATCTCGCAGACGTCGGCCTCCAGGGCCGCCGCGAGCGCGACCGCGGTGGTGTCGGAGCCACCGCGGCCCAGCGTGGTGATGTCCTTGGTGTCCTGCGAGACGCCCTGGAACCCGGCCACGATCGCGATGTGACCCTGGTCGAGCGCCTCACGGATGCGGCCCGGCGTCACGTCGATGATGCGCGCCTTGCCGTGGGTGGAGTCGGTGATCACGCCGGCCTGCGAGCCGGTGAACGAGCGCGCCTCGTGGCCGAGGTTGGCGATCGCCATGGCCAGCAGAGCCATCGAGATGCGCTCTCCGGAGGTCAGCAACATGTCGAGCTCGCGGCCCGGAGGCAGCGGCGACACCTGCTCGGCCAGGTCGAGCAGCTCATCCGTCGTGTCACCCATCGCAGAGACGATCACGACCACGTCGTTGCCGGTTTTTTTCGTCGCGACGATCCGCTGCGCGACCCGCTTGATGCAGGACGCGTCGGCGACGGACGAACCACCGTACTTTTGCACAACGAGCGCCACGAGAGTCTCCCGGTCTGGACTGTGAACTGCCAGTCTACTGGGGGCCTCTTATGGGCCTGATGGTTCATACCACTATGTGGATGATCATCACACTGTGGTGGCTTCCTCCGCCACGTCGAGCCGCGAGTGCGCGGCGAGGGCCTGCAACGCGCGCATCGCCGCGCCCGCGTGGTTGCCCCAGGTGTTGAAGTAGGAGTACTGCCACCACCACAACGCCTCGTGCGGACGGCCCGCGTGGAAGTGACGCAGCCCGTGGATGAGGTCGGCGGCCACCGCGGTCAGGTCGTCCGACAGCCGGTACGGCGTGACCGACGTGTCCTTGTACGGGTCGAACACCTCGGCGTAGTCGTCGACCGCCTCCAGCCGCTCGGCCAGCGCCGTGCGCACGCCGTCGATGTCGGGGTCCTCGCTCATCGGCGGCTCGTAGTTGCCCGACAGGATCACGTCGCGGTTGGCGCCGAGCTTGGCGCCGGCCAGGCTCACCTGCGCGACCTCCACCAGGAGCAGCGACCAGATCGCGTCGCCGCCCTCACCGCCGGCGACCCTGGTCAGGCCGTCGACGTAGTTCTGTGCGTGCGCGGCGATCTCTTCGGCGAGCACATCCCACATATCAGACATCCAGGAGCCTCCGTCCTTCGAAAGCACGGCCCAGGGTCACCTCGTCGGCGTACTCGAGGTCACCGCCCACCGGCAGGCCGCTGGCGAGTCGTGTCACTTTGATGCCCATCGGCTTGACCAGACGGGCGAGGTAGGTAGCGGTCGCCTCGCCTTCGAGGTTGGGGTCGGTGGCGAGGATGAGCTCGGTGACGCGCCCGTCGGCCAGGCGCGTCATGAGCTCGCGGATGCGCAGGTCGTCGGGGCCGATGCCGTCGATCGGGCTGATCGCGCCGCCGAGCACGTGGTACGTGCCGCGGTACTCGCGCGTCTTCTCGATCGCCACGACGTCCTTCGACTCCTCGACCACGCAGATGACGTGCGTGTCGCGCCGCGGGTCACGGCAGATGCGGCACTCCTCCTCGGCGGCCACGTTGCCGCACACCCGGCAGAAGCGCACCTTGTCCTTGACTTCGAGCAGCGCGTGCGCCAGCCGCCTGACGTCGGCCGGATCGGCCGCCAGCAGGTGGAACGCGATGCGCTGCGCGCTCTTGGGACCGACGCCGGGCAGCATGCCGAGCTCGTCGATCAGGTTCTGGACGACCCCTTCGTACATGCCTAGAACCCTGGCAGCTGTCCGAGTCCGCCGCCGCCCAGACCTTGGGCGAGCGGGCCGAGCTTCTCCTGCTGCAGGTCGGCGGCGGCACGCACCGCGTCGCGGACGGCCGCGATCACCAGGTCGGCGATCGTGTCGGCGGTGTCCTGCGGGTCGGTCGCGTCGATCACGCTCGGGTCGATCTTGAGTTCGAGCAGCTCACCTGAGCCGTTGACGACGGCCGTGACCATGCCGCCGCCCGACGAGCCCTCGATCTGCGCGTCGTTGAGCTCCTGCTGGGCGCTCACAAGCTGCTGCTGCATGAGCTGAGCCTGCTCCAGCAGCTGCTGCAGGTTGACATCCCCTGGGTTCACCGTCGTGCGCTCCTCGTGGCTCCGGTTCTTGACTGCCACGAGCCTACGGTGTTTGGGCGGCGTCATGTACTGGGAGGGCTCCCCATGTTTCCCTCCAGGCATTCGTCATGGACCTTTGTCATGGCCGGATCTCGGCCCCCCTCCAGTGTCCGAGACCCGGCCATCACGTCGGACGGAGCGGCCGCACCACGCCGACGCGTGTTTCGGAACGGTAGTGCGCCCAACGTTGCACACACGTTGCGTTCATTCAATCACCCTACGCAATCCCCCTGAACAGCTTGCACATATCGCCGCCAGGACGGATGCTCGTTGTTGACTACTTGGAGTGACCGATGAGTTACGGCCATCTCGATGCGTACTCCCGCCTTCTACGCGGAGCACACGAAGCGGCGGCTACGGGGCAGACCTCGTCCGATTCGCCCCGCACCCTGATCACGGCCTCGTGGCGGCGATCGCTCGCGGCGGGGATCGACCCGGATGGCCGGAGCGCCCCTTTGGTCTGCGAGTCCTCCGACGTCGTCGACATCCGCGAGGCTCATCCGCTGCGGCCGCTGCTGCCCCTGCTCGCCCAGACGCTCTCCGGCCTGGCCGACGAGGCCGACCACGTCATGATCGTCACAGACCGTGACGGGCGAGTGCTCTGGCGTGAGGGCAAAGGCGGCATCCTGCGCGATGCGGACCAGGTGGGCCTGGCAGACGGCCATCACTGGGGCGAGTACATGGCCGGCACCAACGGCATCGGCACCGCGCTCGCCACCGGCCGGCCGGTCCACGTCTACTCCGAGGAACACCTGATGCGGGTGCTGCACGTCTGGTCGTGCAGCGCGGCGCCGATCAGCGATCCGGAGACGGGCAACGTCATCGGCTGCGTCGACGTCAGCGGCATCGCGCGGTCCCTGCACCCGGCGACGGTCGCCCTGGTCGGCGCGACGGCCAAGCTCGCCGAGTCGCAGCTCGCCGTACAGATGCACGAGCGCGACGAACGCCTGCGCCGCCGCTACGAGTCGCTGCGCAACCGGGGCGGCATCCTGCTGTCGCCCACGGGCCGGGTCATCTCGGGCGATCCCATGGGCCGGCTCGGCGCCCGGCTCCCCCTGTCCGGCCAGCGCATGATCCTGCGGGACGGGAGCGTCGCCTTCCTCGAGCCCTTCTGCGACGGCTACCTGCTGCGCGACACCCCGTCCGCGACGCCGCCCACCCTGCGCCTGACCTGCCTCGGGGAGGGCACCCCTACGGCCGACCTGGGCGAGCGCCCGCGTCCGCTCTCACTGCGCCACGCCGAGATCCTCGCCCTCCTCGCCCTGCACCCCCAGGGTCTGTCGGCCGACCAGCTCTCGTTCCACCTGTACGGCGACGACGGCAACCCGGTGACCATCCGGGCCGAGATCCATCGGCTGCGCGGTCAGCTCGGGGAGGTGCTGGCGGCGAAGCCGTACCGGCTGGTCTGCCCGGTCGAGGCGGACTTCCTCGGCATCCGGCGGCTCCTCGCCTCGGGCGACACCGCCGCGCTGGCCCGCGCCTACCCCGGGCCGCTCCTGCCGCGCTCGGAGTCGCCGGACATCCGGCGCGAACGCGAGGAGCTCGAAGCCCAGGTACGCGCGTGCCTCCTGCGCCACGGCTCGCCCGACGACCTGTGGACCTACGCCCAGACCCCCAACGGCCGCGACGACTACCAGATCCTGGAACGCCTGTCGGCCCTTCCGCCGACGGACCCCCGCTCGGCCGCCGCCCGCGCCCGCCTCTTCCCCTGACCCCGCTCGGGCCGGAGGGAGCCTTCGGTCAGGTGTGGTCGATCTCGCCGATGACCTGGGCGCCGAGTTCGCGTTGCAGCAGGGCCATGCCGGAGACCGCGTCGACGTCGGCGTCGGCGTCGTTCAGCGGGTCGACCTCGTCGGCGTCGGCGGCCTTGTCACGGCCCGGGATCGCGCTCGGCCACGCCGCCGTGCCACCCGCGCGCGACGCCGGGGTACGCGGACCCGCCTGAGCGGCCGCCTTGGCGGCCGACCGCGCGGCGGCCAGCCCCGCTCCGACCGGCGCGGCGGCGGGCTGCCGGGCGGTCACCGTCTGGGTGGGGTCGGGGCTCGGCGGAGAACCGGGGCTGAGGTCGTCGGGCGCGTCGGGCCACGACTCGTCGGTGGTCGGGCGCGCGGCCTCGGTGGCCGGGTGCGCTGACGCGGCGGCCGGAGGTTGGCCGGGGTCCTGGGAGCCCTGGTCGTCCTGGGAGCCGCCGTGCGAGCCGGACCGCCCCTGGGAGGTCGCCTGGACGCCCGTCCCGCCCTGCGGGCTGGTCGTCGCCTGGGCCGCGGCCGGGGCCGCCTGCGGGGCGGGGTTGCCGGGGCCGCCCGACGGCGGCTGCTGGCGTGCGGGGCCGCGGGTGGCCTGGGGCGCCGGAGAGCCGCCGACCACCGCCTCGACCCGCCAGGTGCCGCCGAGCACGTCACCGAGCGCGGTCGCCACGACGGCGTCCTTGCCGCCGCCCGTGAAGTTCTTCATCGCGCCGACCTGGCTGAACCCGAGCGTGACCAGGTTGCCTTCGACGCCCACGACCTGGGCGTTCGTACTGACGTTGGCCCAGACCACGATGCTGCGCTGCTTGAGCGCGGCCAGCACGGCGGGCCACTGCTGCTGCATGCCGCCCGCCCCGCCCGCGACCGGGCCTGCCGCCGCGGGAGCCTGAGCGGCGGAAGCCTGGGCGACGGGCGCCGGTGCGGGCGCGTCGGAGACCGGAGCCGCCGCCGAACCGGGACGTACGGGCTCGGGCCAGTCGTCGGCCCCTCCGCCCGCCGGCCCCTGACCACTGGCGGAGCCGTTGCTCCCACCGGCCGTCGCAGGCTGCGGAACCGCCGCGTCGCCGCCGACCGGCACCGCCGTACCGACGGAGACAGCCGGGGGCGCGGCGGGAACGTGCACGTCGTGGCCGCCGCCCGGGGCGGCCGGACGCGGGATCGTCACCGCGCCCGCCCTGGAGGCCATCTGGGCGACCGTGCCGCCGCGCTCCAGGCGTTCGAGCCGGGCGAGCAGGGACGCCTCGCCCTGCGAGGCGCCCGGCAGCAGGACGCGCGCGCACATCAGTTCGAGCAGCAGCCGCGGCGAGGTGGCGCCGCGCATCTCGGTGAGCCCCGCGTTGAAGATCTCGGCCGCGCGGGTGAGCTCGGCGGGCCCCATCGAGGACGCCTGCCCCACCAGCCGCTCCAGCTCGTCGGCGGGACGGTCGAGCAGCCCGCTGGACGCCGCCTCGGGCACGTTGGCCAGGATCACCAGGTCGCGGAAGCGCTCCAGCAGGTCGGAGGCGAAGCGGCGCGGGTCGTGGCCGCCCTCGATCACCCGGTTGACCGCCTGGAACACCTGGCCGCCGTCTCGCGCGGCGAACGCGTTGACGACCTCGTCGAGCAGGTCGCCGTCGGTGTAGCCGAGCAGGGAGACGGCCTTGGCGTAGGTGATGCCGTCCTCCTCGGCCCCGGCGAGGAGCTGGTCGAGGATGGAGAGCGAGTCACGGGCCGAGCCGGCGCCCGCGCGGACGACCAGCGGCAGGGCGGGCGGCTCGAAGGGCACGCTCTCGGAGGTGAGGATCTCCTCCAGCAGCGCCTTGAGCGTCGCCGGCGGCATCAGCCTGAACGGATAGTGGTGCGTACGCGACTTGATGGTGCCGATGACCTTTTCCGGCTCGGTCGTCGCGAAGATGAACTTCAGGTGCGGCGGAGGCTCCTCGACGAGCTTGAGCAGCGCGTTGAAACCCTCGCGGGTCACCATGTGCGCCTCGTCGATGATGTAGATCTTGTAGCGCGCCGACACGGGCGCGAAGAAGGCACGTTCGCGCAGGTCACGCGCGTCGTCGACACCACCGTGGGAGGCCGCGTCGATCTCGATGACGTCGAGGTGGCCGGGGCCGGTCGGGGCGAGCGCCACACACGACTCGCAGGTGCCGCAGGGGTCGGGCGTCGGGCCCTGCTCGCAGTTGAGAGAGCGGGCGAGAATGCGCGCGCTGGAGGTCTTGCCACATCCGCGGGGGCCGCTGAACAGGTACGCGTGGTTGATGCGGCCCGTACGCAACGCCTGTCGCAGCGGATCTGTGACGTGTTCCTGACCCTTGACCTCGGCGAAGGTCCCGGGTCGGTACTTGCGGTAAAGCGCAAGGCTCATGCGACCATCCCGCCTGCGAGGGGGCTCTCAACGAAGAGACCCCCCGCACACCCGCCAGAGCCCGCTTATCCTTGCTGCCTTCCGGCCCTGGGGAGGTTCACAGGATGACGCCGCGCGAGGGGTCCCTGGACAGTCTAACCGGCCTCAGCAGTGCTCGCTCCACCGTTCGGGGTTGAGCATGTCCTGGAAAAATCGCGGTCACCACAGTGCTGGAAGTCCGGTAAGCTCGTCGGCGGAGGATTCGCCTAGTGGCCGAGGGCGCACGCTTGGAAAGCGTGTATAGGGCAACCTATCAGGGGTTCAAATCCCCTATCCTCCGCCAGTCCAGAAGGGCCATGCCAGGTCAACGGCATGGCCCTTCTGCTTTTCCAGCCTCAGCCGTCCCCTGACGAGGGGCCGGGAGATCGCGGGCATGCGGCCATCTTCGGGTCATCGGCAATCACCAGGACGCGCGACGCGATGAACCGTGAGGGGCCGTGAAGACGAATCGGGGGATCGCCGAACAACGGGTGTTCCGATGCAACCGCCTGAAAGGCCAGCATGCATGCCACCTCCCCCGAACCCGGCGCCGACCAGCCAGGACACCGACGCCCAGGTGATTGCGGCGTCGCGGCGTGATCCGGATCGTTTCGGCGCCGTCTTCGATCGCTACTTCGCATCCATCCACCGCTATGTCCACCTGCGCCTGGGCGAGTCGGCCGCGGACGATCTCGCCGCGGAGACCTTTCTGCGCGCCTTCCGCGACCGGGACCGCTTCGACCTGACCTGCCCCAGCGCCCGCCCCTGGCTGTACGGCATCGTCTCCAACCTGGTCGCCGAGCACCATCGCAGCGAGGCGCGCAGATACCGGGCGCTGGCCAGAAGCGCCGACGCCACCGCGGAGGTCGCCAGTCACGACGAACGCGTGGCGCAACGGGTCTCCGCGGCGGTCATGCAGCCGCTGCTGGCCGCAGGGCTCGCCCGGCTCTCGGCCGGGGACAGGGACGTCCTGCTGCTGGTCGCCTGCGCCCAGCTCGGCTACGACGAGGTGGCCGAAGCTCTCGGCATACCTCAGGGAACGGTGGGCTCACGTCTCAACCGCGCCCGCAAGAAGCTCCGCAAGATCATCGGTCCCGCCGTGGAGGCACCGTGACGGACGAACTCGAAGTGATCAAGGCCCACCACGACAGCCTGCCCGGACCCGCGCCCGAGGTGACCGCCCGTGCATGGGTGCTGGTGGCCGAAGAGATCGACGCGGAGCGCGCCGGCGGTGGTCGACGTCAGCCGACGGGGACACGTCAGCGGCCGGCTCGCGGCTTCCTGAGCGGCCGACTGGCGCTGAGGGCCGGCGTGGCCGTGGGTCTGGCGGCGGCGGTGACCGCGGCACTGGTCATGGTGCGTGGCGGTGACGACGCGGCTCCGTTCGGGGCCACTCCGGCCGGCGCCGCCGAGCTGCTCAGGCATGCGGCCTCGGCCGCGGCGCAGGAGGACGTACGGCCCGGGCCGGGGCAGTACTTCTACGTCGATCAGAAGGTCGTGCAGTTCGCCAGTGGCTCCGAAGGCGAGTACACCCAGGAACTGCGCCGAGAGATATGGATGCCCGCCGGGGATCCCGGCACGGCCGCCCTGACGCGCTCGACGTACGGGCCGACACGCGTCATCAGCGGACGGAAGCCGGAGCACGTGCAGTCGCCGGGAACAGTGGAGTACGAGCGCGCGGGACAGTGTCCCAAGGGCTCCCTGGGCCTGCCTCCGCAGGCCGCCGATCTTCCCGCCGATCCCGACGGGATGCTGGCGAAGATCCGCCAGGGCGCGGCGGCGTTCGTCCGGTCCGACCAGCTCAGACGAGGAGAGACGGACCTGGGCCAGGACGAGATCGACATGCGGGTCGAGAAGGTCATCGCGAGCCAGTTGCTCAAGCTGGCGGAGACCCCGCTCATCCCCTCCCGGACCAGGGCCACGGTCTTCGGCGCGCTGTCGAAGCTGCCGACCGTGACCGTCGTCCCCGACCTCACCGACACCGCCGGACGACACGGGGTGGGTGCCTCGCTCAAGTCGGAGAGCCCCGGCGGCTGGGAGCGTGGGGAGCTCATCTTCGAGCCGGCCACGTACCGGTTCCTCGGGTACCGGAGCTGGATCGGCCGGCCGGAGGGCGGACAGGTCAAGGAGATCCCGAGCGACAGCATGGCGGTGATGACGGTGAAGGTCGTCGACTCCATGCCGGAGGTTCCGAAGAACGCCGGAGCGCCGATGTTCTGCTGACGCGCTCACGGGCCCTCGGACGCCTCGACCGGCAGGTCTTCTATGGTCCGGTTCATGGAGGAGCTGTTCGGCAGCGCCGCGCCCTACTACGCCAGGTACCGCCCTGGCCACGGGCAGGCGGCGACAGAGCACCTGGCGAAGACGTTCGGCGCGGACAGCCGGGTGCTGGATCTCGGCTGCGGGCCGGGGACGATCGCGATCCCCCTGGCCCGGCGGACGAGGGCCGTGCTCGCCGTGGATCCGGCGCGGGAGATGCTCGCGGAGGGCAGGCGGCTGGCCGGAGGCGTCGCGAACATCGTCTGACTGCGTGGTGACTCGACCGATCTGCGGGCGTTGCCGCCGTTCGATCACGTGGTGATGGGGCGGTCCTTCCACTGGATGGACCGCCGGTCCGTACTGGTGGAGCTGGACGGGCTGCTGCCGCCCGGCGGCGCGGTGGCGCTGGTCGGCCCCGCGAGGCAGCAGGGTGAGCCGTGGCAGCCGGACGCGCAACCGTGGCAGCCGATCGAGAGGCGGGTGTGCGAGGAGTTCGGCCTCGACATCCACGCCGCCGCCCGTTCGTTCCACGCCACCGGCGAGCACCACAGCGGCGTGCTCGCCGGCTCACCCTTCGGCAGCCTGGAGTCCCGGGTGTTCAGCCGACGGCTGACGTGGGACGTGGACGGTCTGATCGGGCTCCAGCTCTCCTACTCCTACAGCTCGCCCGCCAGGCTCGGCGACCGGCTGCCCGCCTTCGTCGAAGCGCTGCGACGGGCGCTGCTCGCCGACAATCCCGCGGGCCGGTGGGAGCAGCGGCTGACGACCGAGGTGCTGGTCGCCAGGCGACCGGGGCGCTGAACCGGTCGTGTCAGGCGGTCAGCGAGTCGTGCAGGGCGTCGAGGCCGTCCCGGAAGATGGTGGTGAACAGGGCGACCGCCTCACTGTCACTCACCCCCGCCGGGGTGAAAGAGCCGGACCACTGCACCTCGCAGGCGTCCTCGCGGCCGGGGATCGAGTGCACGCGCAGGCTGGAGAGGTAGCCGGTGACCGGGAAGGGCGCTTCGATGATGGAGTAGGTGTAGTGGCGCTCGGTCTCGCTGCGTGGAGGCGGGCAGCACGCGGCTGACCGAGGTCGATGCCATGGTCGTTCTCCTGTGGTGGCGGGCACGGGGCTCAGGCGCCGCCAGGAAGGGGCGCGTCGGGGCTGACCAGGCCGAGGGCGCGCAGCTCCTGCCAGAACGTGGCTGAGACACCGCCAGGTGGCCGAGACACTGAATCCCGACGACGGATCCTGACGGCCGGCCGCCGCGTGGAGGATATGGAGTGATCACGCTCCTCCCCGACCCGAAGGACGCGCCCGTGGCCCGCATGCTCCGCCACCTCGACGAAGAGCTCTACGTGCAGTACGGACAGCTCTGCCTCTACGGCGGCACCGAGTGCCCGGAGTTCACCGACGAGGAGTCGGAGAGCTACCACGCGAACGTCACCGTCCATCTGGAGGCCTGGGACGACGAGCCACCGGAGCCGGGCCCCGACTGGCGGGCGATCGAGCGGGCCGGCGGTTTCACGGCCGTGACCGGAGTCGTTCAGGTGGGCGTCATGGACGGCACCGGCGCTGATTTCCTGATCGGCCCGCCCTTGTTCGACTACGGCCTGACCGTGCACGTCCACGCCGTGGAGATCCTGCGATGGCTGTTCCGGTTCTGGCCGATCCGTGATGTCTTCGACCCGCTCGTGCACATGAGGCCCACGCAACTGGACGGGGCCGCGTCCCCGCTGGAGCACCGCCGGGTGCCCGTTCCCGTCACGACGGCCGGGCAGTGGGCGGCGATGCGGCCGGACAGGTTCCGGCCCTCGCAGGAGAGCGTGCGGTGGACGGCCACGCCACAAACGTTCTTCGACACCGATCCGGTCGCCCGCATGTTCCGCCTGACTCAGGAGGGCCCGGTCTCCCGTGCGCTGAACCCCGATCACGCGCCCACCTTTCCCCACGACGAGCCTCACCTGCTGGGCAGAGACCCGGGCGACACCTACCGGATGTGGCGCTGGGAGCGGCAGACCGCCGATGGCCGCCCGCCGGACGGCAACCTTCTGACGGGCCGGATCATGCACGTCCGGGACGTCCACAACGGCCGGATCCTCGCGTCGGGCATCGTGACGATGCTCGGCTCGATGGACGGGCACCCCCACGTCAGGGACGCCGAACCCCACGAGGCCGCCCGGGTCCTGTGCTCGGAGCAGACCTGGCCGGGCTGACGCGGACAGGAGCGCGGACGGAAGGGGTGGCGAGAGCTGGAATCGTCAGGATATCTTGACGGTTATGACTTTGAGCACTGCCGATCTTCCCGGGCACGAGGGGTTCGTCGCGCCCGTTCTGCCCGACGGCGAGCTGGCCTCGTCCTCCAGCGCCTTCACCAGGACGTTCGTCGGATACCAGGCCGCCTGTTCGTGCGGATGGACCGATCGGCGGCGGTATCCGGCGACGCCGGAGGGGGCCAAGGAGGCGGAGTACCGGTGGTGGAGCAGGCACACGCCGCCGCTGCTCGCCGCCGCCCCGCCCGGCTGGCTGGTGACCAGGTCGAACCTGCTGTGCGAGCAGGTCGTCAAGCTCGCGGCCGACCGGCCGCTGGCCGCGCTCACCCTGCTGTCCCAGGTGGAGAGCTGGCAGCGGACGCTGCTCGACCAGGCCGTCGCCGGGGCGCGGGACAACGGCGCCTCCTGGGCGGAGATCGGGGAGGCCATGGGGATCTCCAAGCAGGCGGCCCACGAGCGTTTCAGGGCCCAGGTGAGCCAGTAGCGCCCGTTCAGGCCGGTACGAGCGCCTTGGAGCGGTCGGCGACCATCCGTACGGCGAAGATGCCGAGCACGGTGCCCATCGCGTACCGCTGCACCCGCAGCCACACCGGACGGCGGGCGAGGAAGGCGGCGAGGCCGCCGGCCGAGATCGCGATCAGTGCGTTGACCAGCGTGCCGATCGCGATCTGCACCGAGCCGAGCGCGAGGCTCTGCAGCAGCACGTGCCCCATGGCGGGGTCGATGAACTGCGGCAGCAGCGACAGGTACAGGATCGCGATCTTCGGGTTCAGCAGGCAGGTGAACAGCCCCATGGCGAACAGTTTCCGCGGCCTCTCGACCGCCAGCTCGCGCGGCTGGAAGACCGAGGCGCCGCCCGGCCTGACCGCGTTCCAGGCCATCCAGAGCAGGTACGCGGCCCCGGCCAGCTTCAGCGCCGTGTAGGCCACCGGCACGTACGCGAACACGGCCGTCAGCCCGAGGCACGTCGCCGTCAGGTACGCCATGAACCCCAGCGCGACGCCGACGAGCGAGATCAGCCCGGCACGACGCCCCTGGCTGATCGAGCGGGAGACCAGATAGATCATGTTCGGTCCGGGCGTCAGAACCATGCCCAGGGACACCAGCGCGATCCCCACCAAGCCACCCGTCATGGCGGCAGATTAGCTGACAAGTCGCAGAAAATCCCAGTCCCATACATTGCCTTGCGTAATCACCCGACTACGGGGGATGACACAGGGCATGCAGTTCGACGATGACGCGCCCCTCGACCCCTCACAGGTCGAGGACGTCCGGGCCTCCGGCTCCCAGCCCGGCCGGGGCGGTGGCGGCTGGGGCGGGATGCCGGGCGGCGGCTGCATGTTGCCCATCGGCGGCCGTGGCGGCGGCTGCCTGCTGCTGGTCCTGGCGGTGGCCGGGCTGTTCCTGTTCAAGCTCGCCCCCACGCCGTTCAGCGGCGACGAGGGCGGCGAGCAGGGCGGCGGACGCTACCCGAGCGCCCCCGGCCAGCTCTCCCCCAGCGGCAACCTGGCCGAACGCTGCCGTACGGGCGCCGACGCCGACCAGGCGGAGGACTGCCGGATCGTCGGCACGGTGAACAGCATCCAGTCCTACTGGCGGCAGGAGTTCAAGGAACGCGACAAGCAGTACACGCCGGCCAAGACCGTGCTGTTCTCGCGGGCCGTGAACACCGGCTGCGGCCCCGCCGACTCGGCCGTGGGCCCGTTCTACTGCCCGCCCGACCGCAAGGTCTACCTGGACCTGGCCTTCTTCGACACGCTCCAGCGCGACTTCGGCGCCGAGGGCGGCCCGTTCGCCCAGGCGTACGTGGTCGCCCACGAGTACGGCCACCACGTCCAGAACCTGCTCGGCACCATGGACAAGGTCGGCAACAACAGCAGGCCGGGCGCCGGCAGCGCGTCCGTGCGCCTGGAGCTGCAGGCCGACTGCTACGCCGGCGTCTGGGCGCACAACGCGGTCAAGACGGGCTTCTACCGCGAGCCGTTCACGCAGGCCGACATCAACCAGGCCCTCGACGCCGCCGCGGCGGTCGGCGACGACAGCATCCAGCGCCGCTCGCAGGGCCGCGTCACGCCCGACGCGTTCACCCACGGCACCTCGCAGCAACGCGAGAAGTGGTTCAGCGTCGGGTACGACAGCGGCCTCCCGGACAGATGTGACACCTTCTCGAATGGCATCTAGGCGCCCTCCTGGGGAAGTCCTCTAGCGGGCAGCACCCAGAAGGGACGTCAGATATGGATTTCAAGGACGACGTCAACCTCGACTCGTCGCAGGTCGAGGACGTCGGCGGTCGCGGTGGCGGCGGGTTCTCGGGCGGCGGCTTCCCCGGCGGCATGGTCCTCGGGGGCGGCGGCATCGTCGGCCTGATCGCCTTAGTGCTGGTCTTCGTGCTCAACAACCTGGGCGGCGGGGACGGCGGCGGCGAGCCGGCGCAGAAGCAACCCCCGGCCAAACTCGCCGAGGAGTGCAAGACGGGCAAGGACGCCGACCAGTCGGAGAAGTGCCGCGTCGTGGGCGTGGTCAACAGCATCCAGGACTACTGGAAGCAGGAGATCTCCGACTACCGGCCGTCGAAGACGGTCCTGTACTCCGGCAGCCTCCGTACCGGCTGCGGCGCGGCCAGCTCCGCCGTCGGGCCGTTCTACTGCCCGAGCGACCAGCGCGTCTACCTCGACCTGAGCTTCTTCGACCAGCTCCACAGCCAGTTCGGCGCCAAGGGCGGCCCCTTCGCCCAGGCGTACGTGATCGCCCACGAATACGGCCATCACGTCCAGGACCTGCGCGGCGCCCTCCAGTCGGACACCGGCAGCTCGGTCCCCGTCGAGCTCCAGGCCGACTGTTACGCGGGCGTCTGGGCGCACAACGCCGTCCGCACCGGCTTCTACGAAAAGCCGTTCACCCAGACGGAAATCGCCGAGGCCCTGGACGCCGCGGCCGCCGTGGGCGACGACAGAATCCAGCAACGCACGAGCGGCAGAATCGATCCCGAATCGTTTACCCACGGCTCGTCCGAGCAACGCGTCAACGCCTTCCAGCGCGGCTACCAAAACGGCCGGCCGGGCGACTGTGAACAGTCTGAGCTGGGCCGATAGCCCCCGACAACGCAGCAGCTCGAATTCTCTCCTAAAATGAGGTGGGTGATCTTCAAGCTCGTCGGCGACGGACGCCCTTATCCCGAACACGGTCTGACGAACCGAGAGTGGGCGCAGATCCCTCCCAGGCAGGTCCGGCTCGACTCGTTGATCACCACGAAGGCCATGCTGGACCTGCACTCGTTGCTCGCCGCCGACTCCACTTTCTACGGCGACCTGTTCCCGCACGTGGTGCAGTGGCAGGGCGAGCTCTATCTGGAGGACGGCCTCCACCGGGCCCTGCGCGCGGCCCTGCACCAACGGTCGATCCTGCACGCCAGGGTCCTGGATCTGCCCAACTGAAACGCGCCGAAAAAGGGAGCCGCCATTCGCGGCTCCCTTTTTCATGTGTCAACCTGATCGACGTGCCGTGTGTCACGTCCGCGTCTTTCAACATCGTTCGGAGAATGCCGTGTCGTATCCACCGCCACACGGGTCGTGGCCACCACCCGGATACGGTCCGCCGCCCTACTACTCGCAGCCGCCGGCGCACGAGTACGTCGAGGAGCCCGAGCCGCTCGACAATCGCAACCTGATCGTGCTGCTGGCCATCGGGCTGCCGCTGCTGCTTTTGAGCGCCTGCGGCGCGCTGTTCTTCGTCCTGACCGACGACGGCCGCCCGGAGGCCCGCGTCGGGGAGACGGTCCAGACGCAGGTCGTCGAGGACAGCCCGCCGGACATCCAGCTCAACCTGAATCCGCCGGCCGACGGGCCCACCCAGCAGCCCTGAGGGCAAAAGAAAAGGGCCTCCGAGGTCGTCGGAGGCCCGATGGCGGTGGTGGTGGGATTTGAACCCACGGATGAGTTGCCCCATCACACGCTTTCGAGGCGTGCGCCCTCGGCCACTAGGCGACACCACCGCGGACGAGCTTACCGGATTCTCCGAGTAGCGAAGAACTCCTTCAGGACGGCAGAGCATTCTCCGGCCAAGACGCCCATGACGACCTCGGGCCGATGGTTGAGCCTCCGGTCGCGTACGACGTCCCAGAGCGAGCCCACGGCGCCGGCCTTCGCGTCGACGGCGCCGTACACGATCCGGTCGACCCGGGCGAGCACGGACGCGCCGGCGCACATCGTGCACGGCTCCAGCGTGACCACCAGCGTGCAGCCGCTCAGCCGCCACTGCCCGCGCAGCGCGGCGGCCCGCCTGAGCGCGAGCACCTCGGCGTGCGCGGTGGGATCGGCGGCGGACTCGCGGTCGTTGCCCGCCGCGGCCAGCACCTCGCCGAGCGGGCCGAGCACGACGGCGCCGACGGGGATCTCGCCCCTGCCGCCGGCCGCGACGGCCTCGGCCAGGGCCAGGCGCATCGCTTCCTCGTGGGTCAACGCAACCGGTCGAGCTCGTCGGCGAACGACAGCCGTTCGGCGATCACCGAGAGGATGTCGGCGGGCAGCAGGCCCTCCTCCATGCTCAGCTCCAGCAGCTCCTCCGAGCTCACGCCGAGGTCGCTGAGCAGCTCGAAGTCACCGGCGGGACGCACGCCGAGCCCGTTGCCCTCCTTGTCGGGGGCCGCGCCGGCGAACTCGGCGAACAACTCGCCCATGCTGTTGGAGGTGATCGCGTGCACGTCCGACAGGAACACCCGGGGCTCGTCCTCGCCGCGGTAGCGGGCGATCGCGAACCATTCGTCCTCGACCTCGACGCAGAGCAGGGCCAGCTCGTCGCCCGTCAGGCCCAGGGTCTCGATGACGGCGTCACCGAAGTCGTCGACGATCTCCGCGTCCCGCAGATCGACCTCTGCGCCGGTCCAGCCATCAGAAGTCCTGACAAAAGCCGCAGAGAAGGTGTTGGACGCCATGCCCGCACTCCAGGGGGGTCAGCCGAAGACCGATTCGATGGCACGCTCGAACGGCTCGGAGAAGCCGAGCCGCGCGGCGATGCTGGACAGCACATCTTCGGGGAGGAGATCGATGTCGCCGGAGAGGATGCCCAGCTCCATCTCGTCCAATCCGAGATCGGCGAAGATCGACAGATCTCCCGCCGGCAGCACGGTCTCCTCGTCCTGGAGGATCTCGTCGAGCTCCTCCTCGTCGGGGACCGGCACGTCGAGGTAGTGCAGCACCTGGCGGGCGAGCGGGAAGTCCCAGGAGGCGGCGATGTCGGACAGGAAGACGTCGACGCGGTCGCCGAGCACGCGCAGCGCCACGAAGAACTCGTCGCCGACGGCGATCAGGCCGATGGTGCCGCTCTCGCTCGGCTGCTGCCTGAGGGCCTGGATCAGGCCCTGGAGGTCGGACGTGAGCGTGACGGGCAGCAGCTCAGCGTGCCACCGCTCGTCCTCGCGGTAAATCACTATGGCGAAGTCGAGCGCATCTTCGTCTGTCATCGCCATCCCCACCCGAGCCTCTGACACGACAGGTTCGCACCAGACCCCAATCGTTCCAGAACAGGCCACGCGGCGTGTGCTTCTCCGACCAAATTGTGATCAAAACCAAAGGCCCGGGATGCCACCACTCCGTCCACCGGATACCGTTGGCCTCTATGGAAACCCTCGTCGTCGACCATCCGCTCGTGGCCCACAAGCTCACCACGCTGCGCGATGTCCGCACCGACTCGCCGACCTTCCGCAGGCTCGCGGACGAGCTGGTGACGCTGCTGGCGTACGAGGCGACGCGCGACGTCCGGGTCACCGACGTGACCGTCCAGACCCCGGTCTCCCCCGCCCACGGGGTGCGCCTGGCCAAGCCCCAGCCGCTGGTCGTGCCCATTCTGCGCGCCGGGCTCGGCATGCTCGACGGCATGACCCGGCTGCTGCCCACCGCCGAGGTCGGCTTCCTCGGCATGATCCGCAACGAGTCCACCCTCCAGGCCGAGACGTACGCCACCCGCCTGCCCGACGACCTGTCCGGGCGTCAGTGCTTCGTCGTCGACCCGATGCTCGCCACCGGCGGCACGCTCGCCGCGGCCGTGCAGTTCCTGTTCGACCGGGGCGCGGTCGACGTCACGGCCATCTGCCTGCTGGCCGCCCCCGAGGGTCTGGCGTACATGGACAAGGTGTTCGCCAACTCGGGCAAGCCCATCCGCGTGGTCACCGCCGCCCTCGACGAGCGGCTCAACGAGAGCGGCTACATCGTCCCGGGCCTCGGCGACGCCGGCGACCGCCTCTACGGCGTGGTCTGACCCTTCCATCGGCTCCCCTTCTCCTTACGCTGGGTCGTCACTTCGTTACATACTGTGGTTGGGTGGGTACGAAGAGACAGGAAGGGAACTTCCGCATGCGCGTGGGGGAAGCACGATGAGCGACATGCCCGGTGCCGAGGAGTCCTCGTGAACGAGCGAGCGACCGGCAACAGCAGTGCCCCGTCTCATGCGACCGGCACAGGAGGGCGCATGAGCGAGCACACCGAGGCCGACCCGACCCCGTACGCGGAGGTCGAGGCCGCGCTGCGCGACGAGTTCGCCGGCGTGCATTCCTCCACCACCGTAACGCGCTGTGTGGAAGCAGCGCACTACGGCGCGCTGGAGGTAACCGGCTATGCGCATCCGAGCCTTGTGGAGCGCATCGCCCGGAAGCACCTTCACGTCCTGGCGCTGGTCGCCAGCGAACGTGGCTAAGCAAGATCAAAACTAACCCGCCAAGTTACCTTTACCCCGGCTACCGGGTGGGTAATGTATACGGCGGGTGGAGTGGGTTAGTGGCACGGAGGCGACAGTGCAGGTCAAAAAAGTCCTCACATACAGTGGGATCGCATTTGTGGCGTACTACCTGTTCGCACGACCAGCTGATGCCGCAGACGCGGTGAAGGGGGCGTTCGACACAGTGTTCAACGCGGCCGACTCTCTGGCCCAATTTGTGAACAACCTCGCATGAGACTGGTGACCCACGGGGACTCTGCTCCGTCGTCGGTCAACCGCTACCTCCTCCCCAATGAACAACAGGTCATCATGGTGCGGCGTCATCCCGCCGTGCTGCTGCGTCCGGTCGCCGAGGTCTTCGGCGGCCTGATCATCGCCGGGCTCCTCAGCAAGTTCTTCGGTGGAGGGGAGTCCGGCGGCACGGCGCTCGTCGTGGTGTGGTGGCTGTGGCTGCTGCTGCTCGTGCGTTTCGTGTGGAAAGTCGCGGAGTGGTCGGTCGATTACTTTGTGGTGACGTCCAAGCGGATGTTGCTCACCACGGGGTTGATCACGCGCAAGGTCGCGATGATGCCGCTCGGCAAGGTCACCGACATGAGCTTCCAGCGATCTCTCCTGGGCCGCATGCTCGGTTACGGCGAGTTCATCCTCGAGTCCGCTGGTCAGGACCAGGCTCTGTCAACGGTCGAGTACATTCCGTATCCGGAGACCCTCTACCTGGAGGTCTGCCAGATGCTTTTCCCCAGCAAGGACGAGAGCGACGATTAATCTCCGCGTGGCAAATTCTTCACGCGGGGATACCAGATTCGGCTACTTCATGCAATCATTGCGTGTTGTTGACCCTTCCCCGCCTTGAGAGATGAGATGCCGAGTCAGGGAACCATCGGTGACCGCGTCCGTGGACTGCGGCTGAACAGGCGGATGTCCCAGGCCCAGTTGGCCGGACCCGACCTGTCTGACAGTTATGTCTCGCTCATCGAGTCGGGCAAGCGTACGCCGACTCCTGTCGTGGCCCGCCTCCTCGCCGAGCGGCTGGGATGCACCACCGAGTTCCTCCTGCACGGCATCGAGCCGCGACAGCGCATCGACACCGAGCTGGGTCTTCGCCATGCCGAGCTTGAGCTGCAGCACGGCGACCCCGCGGTGGCGGCCGACCGCTTCACGGAGATCGTGAAGGCGGCCGACGAGGAGAACGCCATGCTCACCGCGCACGCCCGCTTCGGCCGGGCCCGTGCGCTGGAGGTCCAGGGGCGTCTCGGTCAGGCCGTCGAGGCGTTCGAACGGCTGCGCAGGGAGGCCGCCGCGCATCCCGAGCGCCTGGCCGACCTGCCGCTCACGATCGCGCTGAGCCGCTGCTACCAACGGGCCGGCGACCGGCTGAGGGCCCGTGACCTGGCCGCGTCCGCGCTGGAGCAGGCCGAGCGGCTGTCCATCTCGCAGGGCGAGATCGCGGTCGACCTGGCCACCGCTCTGGTCGAGGCGCGCAGCGAGCGTCAGGGCGACTCCCCCGAGCTCGAGTACGTCAAGCGGGTGCTGGACAACAGCGGCGTTCCTGAAGTTATGGACCGTTCCGAGGAGATCCACGCCCTGTGGCAGGCGAGCTCCGCCGCCGCCGCCGGCGAGGACTCCGCGCTGGCCGTGCGCCTGGCCGACGACGCCATCATGGCGGGCCGTCAGTCCCGGCTCGCGCTGCAGCTCGCGCGGGCGGCCATGCACTGGTCCAGGCTGGTCACCGCGCCGCTCGACGAGGCCGAGCGGCTGGCCGCCGCGGCGTCGCGCGCCTTCGCGTCCTCCCCCGGCAGCGTCCGCGAGCACGGCGAGAGCCTGGTCGCGCACGCTCGGGTGCGGCTGCGGGCGGGCGACCAGGCGGGTGCCGCCGAGCTGGCCACCGCGGCGCTGGGGCTGGCCCACGACGGTTCGGGCACCACGCCGGCCGAGGCGAACCTCGTGCTCGCCACGGTCGCGCTCGACCTCGACGGCAGTGCCACGACGCAGCTGCGCACCGCGCACGAGATGCTCGACTCGCTCGACCGTCCGGTGTTCGGGTCCGACAGGCAGGCCGCCCGCTGCTGGCGCGAGCTGGGTGACCTCTATGGCAGGGTCGGGGAAAGAGCACAGCAGACCGCCGCATATCGTAAAGCCCTTGAAGCTGCCGGAGTTCGCTCCGCGTTGGCAGGGGTGACGGTCGAGGCCACGGTCGCGCACTGAACCTCCGGGAGCTCCAGATTTGGACTTTTGAGTCTGGAATAATTAGGGTCGACCAGTCATTGACTCATAGGATGATTGGTTTCCCCGGAGGAGGCGGACTGTGAGTCTGCGTACGGCGCAGCGGGCTTCGCTCGTCGACCAGGTGATCGATCAGCTCAAGGAGCAGATCACCTCAGGGTCGTGGCAGATGAACGGCAAGATCCCCACCGAGACCGTGCTCGCCGAGCAGCTCGGAGTGGGACGCAACACCGTTCGCGAGGCCGTGCGCGCGTTGACGCACGCCGGGCTGCTCGAGTGCCGTCAGGGGGACGGCACTTACGTCCGGGCGACCAGCGAGCTGTCCGGGGCGATGCTGCGCCGGCTGCGCCAGGCCGAGCAGCTGGAGATCCTTGAGGTGCGGCGCGCGCTGGAGGTCGAGTCCGCCCGGCTGGCCGCGACCCGCCGCACCGACGAGGACATCCGCCGCATCGAGGCCGCGCTGGCCGAACGCGACCGCGCCTGGGAGCTGGACGACCCCGACTTCTTCGTCGAGGCCGACCTCGCCTTCCACATGGCGGTCGCGCACGCCACCCACAACCTCGTGCTCATCGACCTCTACGAGGACTTCTCGGCGGCCCTGCGGGCCAGCATCACGGCCGCGGGCACGTCGTTCAACAAGAGCTACATCCCGCACGACGCCATCGCCCGCGCCATCGCGGCCGGCGACGCCACCGCGGCCGAGCGGGCCGGGCACGCCTGCATGGAGCACATCCTCATCGCCCTCACCGACTCCTGACCGGCCCTCAGGCGGCGGGGCGCAGCTCGGCCGCATGGTCCTTGGCGAACTCGGCGAAGGTGCGGCCCGGGCGCCCGGTCACGTCGGTGAAGGCCGTCGTCGTGAAGTCCCCCCAGTTCGCGGTGTACGCCGTGAGGTACTCCCTGGTGACGGCCGCGTCCCATTCGCGCAGGCCGGCGTCGATCATCGAGCGGTAGGCGTCGTCGGGGGCGACGGGCTGGTAGGCGATCGGCGTGCCGTAGACGTCGGTCAGGGCGGTGGCCGCCTCCCCCATCGAGATGCTGGCCGGGCCGGTGAGCGTGTAGGTGCGGCCCTTGTGGGAGGCCGGGTCGCGCAGCACCGCGGCGGCGAAGTCGCCGATGTCGCGGACGTCGATCAGCCCGATCCGGCCCTCGCCCGTGCCGCCGTAGAGGGTGTCGCCGGCGACCGAGCCGAACAGGTTCTGCATGAAGAAGGCCGGGCGGATGACGGTCCAGTCGAGGCCCGAGGCGGCCAGCTCGACGTCCGACAGGGCATGCAGGCGGCCGTTGCGCGTGGGGGCGTCGTGAGCGGCTCCGATGGCCGACAGGCGCACGACGTGACGCACCCCCGCCTTCCGGGCCGCCCAGAGGGCGTTCATGCTCGCATGGGGCGCCTGGGGGCCCATGGCGGTCAGCAGCCACAGGGTGTCGACCCCCTCGAAGGCGGCGTCGAGCGTGGCGGGCTGGTCGAGGTCGCCGACGGCCACCTCGACGCCCTCGGGGGCCTTGGCCGCGTCACGCACCAGGACGCGCACGTCGCTCAGGTCGCCCAGCGACTTCAGCACGGCCCCGGAGACGGTGCCGGTGGCACCGGTGATCAGGATGGTCATCGCAATGTCCCTTCTTCTGCGGAGATCAACTCGTCGATCAGGTCGAAGAACTTCTGGATACCGGGCAGGTTCGCGCCCTTGGCACGGGAGGCGGCGAAGTCGTCGCCCGAGCGCCAGTCGACGACGTCCAGCCATTCGTCGTCGGACAGGCGGACCAGCCGGGCGCCGAGGAAGCCGGCGCGGTCGGCCGTGAAGTCGGCGAGCATGCCCGGACGGGCCGCCAGCAACTGGTCGGCGCGTTCCGGGGACACTCTGAATCTGGTGAGTTCCACCGTCGTGGTCATGGCACGACGATATAGTAAGAATCAGTGACAGTCAAAATCAGTGACTAATTGGAGGGCCGACACGTGCGCAGGAGTCATCGCAAGCAGGACGAACCAGATCTCGGGGTCCTGGCGGGGCGCACGCTCTTCGCCCTGCAGCGCGACCTGTTCGCCAAGCTGGCCGAGCAGGGGCATCCGGGGCTGCGGCCGCGGCACGGCGCCGTGCTGGCCTACCTGGACGAGGAGGGCAGCAGGGCGACCGACCTGGCCGCGCAGTCGGGGCAGCACAAGCAGGTGATCGGCACGCTGGTGGACGAGCTGGTCGCGCTCGGCTACGTGGAGCGGCAGCCCGACCCCGCGGACCGGCGGGCCAAGCTGATCGTGCCGACGGACAGGGCGCTGGACCACATGGCGAGGTCGGACGCGATCATCGCCGAGATGGAGGCCGCGCACGCACGGGCCGTGGGCGAGCAGGCGTACGCGGAGTTCAAGAGGGTCTTCAAGCTGGTCGCCGAGCGGCAGACGGGCACGGCGGAGTGACGGCCGCTCAGGTCAGGCGCAGCGACATGACCAGGTAGCGGAAGGCGGGCTGGGCGTCGCCCGGCACGTCCTGGATGAGGGCGGGCCTGGTCGGCGACTCCATGTTGATCCTGGCCAGCTCGCTCTCGATGCCGGTCAGGCCGTCGAGCAGGAACTGCGACTGGAAGGCGATCTGGATGTCGTCGCCGCGCAGCTCGCAGGGGACCACCTCGGTGCCGCGCCCGATGTCGCCGCCGCCCGCCTGGATCAGCACCTGGCCCTGCGAGAACGACAGCCGGATCGCGGTGTTGCGCTCGGCCACCAGGGCCACCCGCTTGATCGCGTTGACGAACGGCGTCACCGCGACGTCGGCCCTGATCGACCAGTCGGAGGTCAGCCTGGCCCGGTAGTCGATGAACTGCTCGTCGAGCAGGCGCACGGTGGTGCTGCGGCCGACGCTCTCGAACCCGGCCACGCCGTCGCCCATCGCGACCGACACCTCGCCGCCGCGCAGTGACTTGGCCACCTCGACCAGCACCTTCGCCGGCACCATGGCCGAGACGGCGACGTCGGGCGCGGCCGGACGCCAGGTGAAGTCGCGGGCGGCGATGCGGTAGCGGTCGGTGGAGGCCATCGCCACGGACTCGCCCTCGATGTCGACCCGGATGCCGGTGAGCATCGGCAGCGTGTCGTCGCGGCTGGCGGCGGGCGCGACCTGGCTCACGGCGGAGGCGAACACGCCGCCGCCGATCGCGCCGATGCTCGGGGGCATCGTCGGCAGGGCCGGGAAGTCCTCGACCGGCATCGTGATCAGCCCGAACTCGGCGCTTCCGCAGGTCAGCACGGCCTCGGCACCTTCGGTGACGATCTCGACGTCTTCGGCCGGCAGGCTGCGGCTGATCTCGGCGAGCAGGCGGCCGGGGATGAGCACGCTCCCGGGCTCGGCCACGTCGGCGTCGACCAGGGCGCGCGCGGAGACGTCGTAGTCGAAGGCGGACAGGGTCAGCTCGTCGCCCGCCTCCAGCAGCAACCCGGAAAGTACGGGCACCACCGGGCGGCTGGGCAGGACTCTGGCGGCCCATGCCACCGCATCTGCCAGTACATCGCGGTTAACCCGGATCTTCACGAGGATCCACCCTTTCGTCGCGCCGTGCCTCTATGAAAATAGCCGCTCCCACCGACAACTCCGGCTGTGTCCGGGCACGGCTGGGCACCCTGTGCACGATGGGCCTGGTGGGACCGGAAGGGCGGTCAGGCGCGGCTGTTCAGGTAGGCGAGCACGGCGAGGACGCGGCGGTTGTCGTCGTCGGAGGGGGCCAGGCCGAGCTTGGCGAAGATGCCGGCCGTGTGCTTGGCGACAGCGCTCTCGCTGAGGAAGAGCCGCTGGGAGATCGCGGCGTTGGAGCGGCCCTCCGCCATGGCCTCCAGCACCTCGCGCTCGCGGGGCGTGAGCGCGGCCAGCGGCTCGTTCCTGGCGTTGCTGGCCAGCAGCTTGGCGATCACCTCGGGGTCCATCGCCGTGCCGCCTTCCGCCACCCTGCGCACGGCGTCGACGAACTGCTCCGCGTTGAACACCCGGTCCTTCAGCAGGTAGCCGATGCCGCCCGAGCCGTCGGCCAGCAGCTCGCGGGCGTAGAGCTGCTCGACGTGCTGCGACAGCACCAGCACGGGCAGCCCCGGCAGCTGCGCGCGGGCGGCCAGCGCGGCCTGGAGGCCCTCGTCGGTAAACGTGGGCGGCAGCCGTACGTCGACCACCGAGACGTCGGGACGCAGCTCCAGCAGGCCCTTCAGCAGCTCCGGGCCGCTCTCCACGGCGGCGACGACCGTGAAGCCGTGCGCCTGCAGCAGATGGACCAGGCCGTCCCTGAGCAGGTAGAGGTCTTCGGCGACGAGCACCCGCTTCATCAGCACGACCCCAGGCCGCCGACGCGGCCGAGTACGAGGCTTCTGTTGTGGACGAGCCGGATGCGCATGGCCGCAATGTACATGAGGGTCCCGAGGGCGATGTTGGCCACGATCATCGGCCACTGCAGGGGCTCGGGCAGGTAGAGGGCGAGGAACCAGCTCCGCTCGTCGATGTGGAACGCCTTGAAGATGGCCGTGACGAGGCCCTGCGGGAAGAGCGGGCACCAGGCCGTGCCGTACAGGACGGCGATCGTGGCGGCCTTCTTGGGGGGCAGCTTCGCCTGGTCCGCCTGGTCGGGGAGGACGTGCGGGATGTCCAGGACGACGGTGGTGGGGCCGCCCGGCGGGCTGTGCAGGGCGAGCACGCCGTCGAAGGCGGCCAGGCGGCGTTCGATGCCGGTCAGGCCGCTGCCCCTGGCCGGGTCGGCGCCGCCCATGCCGTCGTCGCTGACGGTGACGCGCAGGGCCGCGCCGTTGACGCTGATGTCGATGGCCACCGACTCGGCGCCGCTGTGCCGGGCGGCGTTGGCGAGCAGTTCGCTGATCGCGAAGTAGGCCGCCGCCTCCACCGGGGGTTCCAGGCGGTGGGGCAGCTCGACGTCCACCTTGACGCGCAGCGGGCTGTCCATGGCCAGGGCGCGCACGGCGTCGGCGAGGCCGCGTTCGGCCAGCACCGGCGGGTGGATGCCGCGGATGACGGTACGCAGCTCGGTCAGGGTCTCGGCGGAGGCGTCCCTGGTCTTGGCCAGCAGGGCCTTGGCGGCGGCCGGGTTGTCGTCGATGAGCTGCTCGACCGCGCCCAGCGTCATGCCGATGGCCACCAGCCGGGCCTGGGTGCCGTCGTGCAGGTCGCGTTCGATCCTGCGCATCTCGGCGGCCTGGGAGTCGGCGGCGAGGTTGCGCACCTGCCTGAGATGGGTGACCTGGAAGGCCAGGCGGCTGGCGGAGGTGGCGCCGAGCAGGAGGCGGACCATGAGGGCGTACAGCCGCAGGCCGCGCGCCGGGAGCAGGACGAACAGCGGCAGCAGGCCGATCTTGACGATCGGGTCGAGCGTCAGCCAGAGCGTGTCGCGCCAGGTCGCCGGGTCGGTGAGCAGCCACTTGAACCGGTCGTTCCAGGCCGGCATGCGCGGCGACTTGTACAGCGTGCGGTCGACGCGGTAGAGGCCGTCGGCCATGGGGACCGGCGGGGGCGGCTCGGGCAGGTAGGGGGCCTCGATCTCGACGCCGGTCCAGGCGCGCAGCAGGTGGCGGTGGCGCTCGGCCGTCCGTCTGACCAGCCTGGCCTGCCACGGGAAGAAGAAGACCATCCCCAGCGCGAACGACAGCGTGATCATGGCGCCGGCCAGGGGGATCAGCGCCACCTCGACCAGCAGCAGCGCGAACAAGACCGCGACCTGCCCGAACCGTTGAAGCATGCTCCCAGTCTGCGCCAACATCCCCGCCGGGGACATTGCACCTAGATACACCCTTGCCCGGCATCTACCGAGATTCCCCGGAGAACCCGCAGCTCCTAGCGTCGATGCCATGAAGGTGATCGAAGTGCGGAACCTGCGCAAGCAGTATCCGAACCACCTCGCGGTGGACGACGTGTCTTTCGAGGTCGCCGAGGGCGAGATCTTCGGCATCCTCGGCCCCAACGGCGCCGGCAAGACCACGACCGTGGAGTGCGTGGCGGGCATGCGCGCCACGGACGGCGGCACCGTACGCGTGGCGGGCCTGGACCCGCGGCGCGACCGGGACGAGCTGCGCCAGGTGCTCGGCATGCAGCTGCAGAGCGCCGCGCTGCCGGAGAAGATCAAGGTGCGGGAGGCCCTGGACCTGTACGCCTCCTTCTACCCCGACCCGGCCGACTGGCGGCAACTGCTCGAACACGTCGGCCTGGCGCACAAGCGGGACGCCTCCTTCAAGAGCCTCTCCGGCGGCCAGCGGCAGCGGCTGTCGGTCGCGCTGGCGCTGGTGGGCCGGCCGCGGGTGGCGGTGCTGGACGAGCTGACCACCGGACTCGACCCGCAGGCCCGCAGGGACACCTGGGAGCTGATCGAGCAGGTACGCGAATCGGGCGTGACGATCGTGCTGGTCACCCACTTCATGGAGGAGGCCGAGCGGCTCTGCGACCGGCTCGCGCTCATCGACGCCGGCAAGGTGGTGGCCACCGACACGCCCACGGGGCTGATCGCCCAGGTGGGGGCCGAGCAGCACGTACGGTTCCGCCCCTCCGGCCCGCTGGACGACGCCGTGCTGCTGGCGCTGCCCGAGGTGCGCGAGGTCGTCCGGCACGGCGGGCAGGTCTCGGTGTCCGGCACCGGCAACCTCGCCCACGTGGTCACGCTGGCCCTGGCCCAGCACCAGATCATCCCCGCCGACCTGCGCATCGAGCAGGCGACCCTGGACGACGCGTTCCTAGCGCTCACCGGAAGGAAGTTGTCATGACGAAGATCCTGCTCGTGGAGGCCAAGCTGCACCTGCGCGACTGGCCGTTCATGATCTTCACCATCGGGTTGCCGGTCGGTCTGCTACTGGTGCTGGGGCTCAGCGTGCCGGACATGACCAAGCCCGACACCTCCGGGCTGCGGTCGGTGGACGCCCACATGCCGGCCATGATGACCCTGCTCGCGCTGCTGACGCTGGCCTGCAGCGTGCTGCCCACCGTGCTGGCCGGCTACCGGGAGCAGGGCGTGCTCAGGCGCATGTCCACCACGCCGGTGCATCCAGGACGGCTGCTGACCGTCCAGCTCCTGATCAACCTGACCGTCGGGGCCGTGTCCACGGCCGTGCTGATCGTGGCCGGGATGGCGGCGTTCGGGACGTCGGCGCCCAGGCAGTGGCTCGGGTTCGTGCTGGTCTTCCTGCTCGGCACCGCCGCGCTGATGGCCATCGGCCTGGTGATCGCGGCGCTGGCGCCCAACGGGAAGGCGGCCTCGGGGATCGGGTCGGCGGTGATGTTCCCGCTGATGTTCGTCGGGGGCATGTGGCTGCCGCGCGAGATGATGCCGGACGCCCTGCGCAAGGTCAGCGACTTCTCCGTGGCCGGGCCGTTCGCCCAGGCGCTCAAGGACACCTGGGCGGGCCAGAGCCCCCAGCTCCTGCACCTGGTGGTGATGGCCGCGGGGCTGGCGGTGTTCGGGGGCCTGGCCGTGCGGCTGTTCCGGTGGGAGTAGGGACCTCAGCGGCGGGCCCAGACCGGGCGGGCGCCGGTGACGTTGGTCATCAGGGAGTAGAGCGAAGAGGAGGAGGCGATGAACAGCCGATTCCTCTTCAGCCCGCCGAACACCAGGTTCGCCGTGAACTCCGGCAGCCTGAGCCGGCCGATCAGGGTGCCGTCGGGGTCGAAGCAGAGCAGCGCCTTGCCCGCCGCGGCCCAGACGCGGCCGGTGTCGTCGAGGCGCATGCCGTCGAAGTTGTCGGCCTGGGTGCCCTCGGCGAAGACCCTGCCGCCCGACAGCGTGCCGTCCTCGCGCACCTCGAAGAC
Organism: Nonomuraea sp. NPDC005692; assembly: GCF_040631115.1. NCBI lineage: Bacteria > Bacillati > Actinomycetota > Actinomycetes > Streptosporangiales > Streptosporangiaceae > Nonomuraea > Nonomuraea sp. NPDC005692. The sequence goes on from NZ_JBEXYU010000011.1 coordinate 170,198, forward strand.
GCGCAGGTGCCTGGCCCTGGTGTCGGCGACGTACAGGAGCTTCTCGTCGAGGGAGAAGGCCAGGCCGTTGGGGCGGACGAAGTCGTCGGCCACCACGCGCACCTCGCCGGTCACCGGGTCGGCGCGGTAGACGTGGCAGCCGTCGATCTCCTGCTCGGCCACGACGCCCTCGTAGTTGCTGGTGATGCCGTACGGGGGGTCGGTGAACCAGACGGAGCCGTCGGAGCGCACGACCGCGTCGTTGGGGCTGTTGAGGCGCTTGCCCTGCCAGCGGTCGGCGATGACGGTGATCGAGCCGTCGGGCTCGGTGCGGGTGACGCGGCGGTTGCCCTGCTCGCACGAGATCAACCGGCCCTCGCGGTCGAGGGTATTGCCGTTGGTGTAGCCGGACGGCTGCCGGAACGGGCCGACGGCGCCGCTCATCTCGTCCCAGCGCAGCATGCGCTCGTTGGGGATGTCGCTCCAGACCAGGAAGCGACCGGCCGGGAAGTAGACCGGGCCCTCGGCCCAACGGGTGCCCGTGTAGAGGCGTTCGATCCGGTCGTCGCCGCCGATCGTGGCGAAACGCTCGTCCAGAACCTCGAACTCGGTGGGGATCGTGTCCATGGCGGTCACCATACGGCATTCAACCATTGACACATTTCACCAGATAGCATTCGGTTGTGGATGAGATCGACAGGACATTGGTCGGGCTGCTGCTGGAGGACGCGACGCAGTCGTACGCCGCGCTCGGCAAGGCGGTGGGGCTGTCCAGCGGGGCCGCGCACGAACGCGTACGCAAGCTGCGCGAGCGCGGCGTGATCAGGCGCACCACCATCGAGGTGGACCAGGACGCCCTCGGCCGCACGGTGACCGCCTACGTGCTGGTGGACGGCGCGAGCTGGATGGGCGACAGCGCCGGCCTGCTGGCGCGGATCCCCGCCGTCGAGGAGGCCCACGTCATCGCCGGGCCCGCGTCGCTGCTGCTCAAGGTGCGCACGTCCAGCACCAAGGAGCTCCAGGACGTCCTGCGCCAGATCTTCGAGGTGGACGGCGTGACCGGCACCCAGACGGTCGTCGTGCTGGAGACGTTCTTCGAACGAAGCCTCAAGTAAGCTTCAGGTATGGTCGCCTGGAACAGCAGAGAACTGACGGTCGGACAGCTCGCCGAGCGCAGCGGCGTGGCCGTCTCCGCGCTGCACTTCTACGAGACCAAGGGGCTCATCGCCAGCCGCCGCACGGCCGGCAACCAGCGCCGCTACCACCGCGACACGCTGCGCAGGGTCGCCTTCATCCGGCTCTCGCAACGCCTCGGCATCCCCCTCGCGACCATCAAGGACGCGCTGTCCGAGCTGCCCGACGGGCGTACCCCCAACCGGGAGGACTGGGCCAGGCTGTCGGCCGCCTGGCGCGGCGAGCTCGACGACCGCATCGAGCAGCTTCAGCGGCTGCGCGACGACCTCACCGACTGCATCGGCTGCGGCTGCCTGTCACTCGACCGGTGCCCGGTGGCCAACCCCCGCGACCGGCTCGGCGAGGAGGGACCGGGCGCCCGTCGCATGGACACCCGGCTGTCCCCGCCCAAGGTCTGCTGCGTCACGCCTTCGGCTGCGCAACCGGCGGAACGATGAGCGTCGGCCGGTGGGCGTGGTGCAGCACATGGTTGGACACGCTGCCGAGCAGCACCGACCTGACCCCCGCCAGACCACGCGAACCGGTCACGATGAGCGAGGCGTCCACCTCGTCGGCCACGTCGACGATCGTCTTCCAGATCGACTCGTTGTCGGCGACCGCGCGGTAGCTCACCTCGGGCAGCCCGGCGGCCGTGGCCAGCTCGGCGCCTTCCTTGGCGTAGTACTCGGCCTGGGCCTGCCCCTCGGTCTCGGTCTCGGGGGAGATCGCCCCCGCCGCCATCGGGTGCTTCCTGATCTGTACGAGCAGCGGCTCCCACACGGTGACGACGACGGTCGGCTGGGCGGCCAGATGCTTGGCGGCGAACTCGATGGCGCTGCGCGAGTCGGCCGAGCCGTCGTAGGCGATCAGGATGGTCATGGCGTTCTCCCCTTTGCTTCAGTCATCGGGTAAAGCGCCCTGATGATCGATCGCCATCCCTTCCGCGCTGTCTGGTTTGTCACACCTTGACCAGGCTTACCTGGTTAGTGCTGGGCCATGTCCACGAAACGGCTGTAATGCCCCTGGAAGGCCACGGTCACCGTGGCGGTGGGGCCGTTACGGTGCTTGGCCACGATCAGGTCGGCCTCACCGGCCCGGGGCGACTCCCGCTCGTAGGCGTCCTCGCGATGCAACAGGATGACCATGTCGGCGTCCTGCTCGATGGATCCCGATTCGCGAAGGTCGCTGACCGCGGGGCGCTTGTCCGTGCGCTGTTCGGGGCCTCGGTTGAGCTGGGAGATGGCGATGACCGGCACCTCCAGCTCCTTGGCCAGCAGCTTGATCGCACGGGAGATCTCCGAGACCTCGTTCTGGCGGCTCTCGGTCTTCTTCGGCGAGCTCATGAGCTGGAGGTAGTCGATGACCACGAAGCGCAGGTCGTTGCGCTGTTTGAGCCGCCGGCACTTGGCCCGGATCTCCATCATCGACATGTTGGGCGAGTCGTCGATGAACAGCGGCGCCTCGGCGACCTCGCTCATCCTGCGCGCGAGGCGGGTCCAGTCGTCGTCGCCCATCATGCCCGAGCGCATCGCGTGCAGGGCGACCCTGGCCTCGGCGGACAGCAGACGCATGGTGATCTCGTTGCGGGACATCTCCAGCGAGAAGATGACGGTGGTCATCCCATGCTTGATCGCCGCAGAACGTGCGAAATCCAGACCAAGGGTGCTTTTGCCGATGGCCGGGCGGGCGGCCACGACGATCATCTGGCCTGGGTGGAGGCCGTTGGTGAGCTGGTCGAGGTCCTGGAAGCCGGTCGGGACGCCGACCATCTGGCCGCCGCGGCTGCCGATGGCCTCCAGCTCGTCGAGGGCGCCCGGCATGATGTCGGCCAGCGGCGCGTAGTCTTCCGACGTGCGGCGCTCGGTGACCTTGTAGATCTCCGCCTGGGCGCGGTCGACGAGGTCGTCGACCTCTTCGTTCTGGCCGCCGTAGCCGAAGGAGACGATGCGGGTGCCGGCCTCGATGAGGCGGCGCAGGATCGCCTGCTCGCGCACGATCTTGGCGTAGTAGCCGGCGTTGGCGGCCGTGGGGACGACCGCCGTGAGCGTGTGGAGGTAGGCGGCGCCGCCCACCCGGGCCATCTCGCCGCGCTTCTGCAGCTCGTCGAAGACGGTGACGGCGTCGGCGGGCTCGCCGCGGCCGTAGAGGTCGGTGATGACGTCGTAGACCATCTGGTGGGCGGGCCGGTAGAAGTCGTCGGACCGCAGGATCTCGACGACGTCGGCGATGGCGTCCTTCGACAGCAGCATGCCGCCGAGCACCGACTGCTCCGCCTCGATGTTGTGTGGCGGGGTGCGCTCGAAACCGGGGCCTCCGCCGCCCTCTTCGTCAATGCTCACCGCGCCCCCTCGAACAACCTTGCAGGCGGTCGCACCACCCCCACTTGTAGCCGACCGGTGTGACAGTTTCGCTGGTTCGGCGCGCGAGGGCAACGCGGCCTGTGGACAACGCTGTGGGCGAGCTGTGCACTATCGCGCCCAGGGTGTGAAAGCTCTGTGGACGAGCCTGGGGATAACTCTTTCGGATATGCACCGATCATCGTCTGACCTGGGCAAACAGTGTCCACCGACTGTGGAGGAAAGAAAGTTGGCCCGACACGCCGTGTAATGGCCATAATAGACAAATGCCCATTACACCCCAGGACCGGGAGATTCTGCGGCTCGCGCTGCCGGCGTTCGGCGCGCTGGTCGCCGAGCCGCTCTTCCTGCTCGCCGACTACGCCATCGTCGGCCACGCCCTCGGCACCACGGCCGTGGGGGCGCTGGGCGTGGCGGGGGCCGTCCTGGCGACGCTGGTGAACCTCTGCGTCTTCCTGGCGTACGGCACGACGGCGTCCGTGGCGCGGCAGAGCGGCGCCGGCAACCACGCGCGGGCCATGCGCAACGGCGTGGACGGCATCTGGCTCGCCCTGTCCATCGGCGTCATGCTCATCGCCCTGGGCTGGCCGCTCGCGCCGGCCATGGTGGACCTGTTCGGAGCCGGCCCCGACCAGGCCGCGCTGGCCGTGACGTACCTGCGGATCAGCCTGCTCGGCGCGCCCGGCATGCTGGTCGTGCTGGCGGGCACCGGGGTGCTGCGCGGCCTCCAGGACACCGTCACGCCGCTGGTGGTGGCCGTGGGCTCGTTCGCGCTGAACGCGGCGCTGAACGCCTGGTTCGTGCTGGGGCTGCATTGGGGCATCGCCGGTTCTGCCTGGGGCACCACGCTGGCCCAGACGCTGGGCGCGGCCGTCTACCTGGTCGTGGTGGTCAGGGGCGCGCGACGGCTCGGCACGCCGCTCGTGCCCGACCTGGCGGGCGTCCGGCAGGCCGGTACGGCCGGTCTGGCCCTGCTCGTCCGTACGGTGTGCCTGCGGATCGTGCTCATCGTGGGCACGGTGGTCGCCACCAGGATGGGCCAGGCCCAGCTGGCCGCGTACGCCATCGCCGGCCAGGTGTGGAACCTGATGGCCTTCGCCCTGGACGCGATCGCGATCGCCGGCCAGGCCATCACCGGACGCTCGCTGGGCGCCGGGGACACGGTCGCCACCAGGGCCGCGACCAGGCGGATGATGCAGTGGGGCCTGTGGTCGGGCCTGGCGCTCGGCGTGGCGGTCGTGGCGGCCAGGCCGCTGCTGCCCGGCCTGTTCGGCGCCGACCCCGCCGTGACCGGCGAGCTCCTGGCCGTGTTGTGGCCGGTCGCGCTGTTCCAGCCGATCTGCGGGGTGGTGTTCGTGCTCGACGGCGTGCTCATCGGCGCGGGCGACCAGCGCTACCTGGCCTGGGCCGGGGTGTGGACGACGCTGGCGTACCTGCCCGCGGCGTTCATGGCCGCCGGGTTCGGCGTGGTCGCGCTCTGGTGCGCGCTCGGGGTGTGGATGATCGCCCGGTTGATCACCCTCGGACGGCGTGCGGCCGGCACGGCCTGGCTGGTGACCGGCGCGTAGCCGATCCGACCAGCCGCGTTACCGCTTCGGACGCCCACAGGCCGGGTCACCGTAATCGTCCTGTGCTTGCCGTTGTCCAAGTGGTGAGACAGAGTGGGCGAGTTCCCTGAGCGGGGTGTTCCGTGTCCACGATTCTTCGACGACTGCCACCGTCAGAGGCGACCGGGTTACGCACCGGCGCCCGGCACAGCCTGTCCGAGGTCTACCGCCCGGCCGACCTCGTCGTTCTCGGTCTCGGCGTGATCATCGGCGCCGGCATCTTCAGCATCGCCGGCGAGCAGGCCCACACCATGGCCGGTCCCGGTGTGATCCTCTCATTCATGATCGCCGGCATCGCGTGCCTGCTCGCCTGCCTGTGCTACGCCGAGCTGTCGTCCACGATGCCGACGTCGGGCAGCGCCTACACCTTCACGTACGTCATCTTCGGCGAGGTCTGGGCCTGGATCATCGGCTGGGCGCTGATCCTGGAGCTGCAGTTCGCCGCCGCGGTGGTGGCCAGGGCGTGGGCGTCCATCGCGGTCAAGGCGGTCGCCGACTTCGGCGTACGGGTGCCGCAAGGCGTGGACGACGTGCTCGTCCTGGTCATCCTGGTGCTGCTCACGGGCATCGTGGCCCTCGGCGCGCGGGTGGGGCTGCGGGCGCTGTGGATCATGGTGTCGGCCAAGCTGCTGGCCATCGGGGCGGTCATCGTCGTGGGCCTGACCCACATCGACGTGGCCAACTACGGCGACTTCTACGTCGAGCCCAAGACCCTGCCCGGCCGTCCGCAGACCATCATCGAGCTCTTCGCCGGGCACGGCCTGGCCTTCGGCTGGTTCGGCGTCTTCGCCGCGGCCTCGGCGATCGCGTTCGCCTACATCGGCTTCGACATCGTCGCGACCTCGGCCGAGGAGAGCGTGAACGCGCCGAAGTCCGTGCCCAAGGGCATGATCCGCAGCCTGGTGATCGCCACGGTCATCTATCTGGCGGTCGCGCTGGTCATGGTGGGCATGGTCTCGTACACGAAGATCAGCGGGGACGCGCCGCTGTCCAGCGCGTTCCGTGCCGTGGGCGTGGACTGGATGGTGCACGTCATCGACGCGGGGGCGGTGCTCGGGCTGACGACCGTGATCCTGGTGCTGATCGTGGGTCAGACGCGGGTGCTGTTCTCGATGGCCCGCGACGGGCTGATCCCGCGCGGCCTGGCCACGGTCAGCCGCAAGTACCACACCCCGTCGCGGGTGACGCTGGTGATCGGGTTCGTCGCGATCGTGCTGGCCGAGTTCGTCCCGGTGCTCACCATGCAGGAACTGGTCGTCATCGGGACATTGTTCGCGTTCCTGTTCGTGGCGGCGGGGGTGATCGTGATGCGGCGGCGCATGCCGCACCTGGAACGCGGCTTCCGCGTGCCGCTCTCGCCGCTGCTGCCCGCTCTCTCGCTGGTCGCCACGCTGTGGCTGATGCTCAACCTGCGGCTGCTCACCTGGGCGTGGTTCGTCCTGTGGATGGCCTTCGGCCTGCTGGTCTACCTTCTGTACGGCCGCCGCCACAGCCTGCTCGCCACCCCGCGGGAGGCCCCGGTCGAACCCGGCCGGGGCCGCCACCGCCGCTAGAGGCGTCCGGATTCGAGCACGCTGCGCAGGAACTCCCTGGTCCGCGGCTGCTCCGGCGAGGCGAAGATCTTCTCCGGCGGGCCCTTCTCCACCAGCACCCCGCCGTCGAGGAAGCACACGGTGTCGGAGATGTCGCGGCAGAAGCTCATCTCGTGGGTCGTGAGGATCATCGTCATGCCCGTCTCCTTGAGCTCCTTGATGATCCCCAGCACCTCCACCACCAGCTGGGGGTCGAGCGCCGAGGTGACCTCGTCCAGCAACATCAGCCGCGGCTGCATGGCCAGCGCCCGGATGACCGCCACCCGCTGCTGCTGCCCGCCCGAGAGCTGGTCGGGGTACGCGCCGGCCTTGGCCGCCAGCCCGAATCTGGTCAGCAGCTCGTGCGCCTGCTCCTCGGCCTGTTCCTTGGACGTCTTGAGCACCCGCCGGGGCGCGAGCGTGATGTTGTCGAGCACGCTCATGTGCGGGAACAGGTTGAACGCCTGGAACACGATGCCGAGCCGCTTGCGCACGTCGTCGACGTCCACGCGGGGGTCGGTGATCTCCTGGCCGTCGAGGTGGATGGCGCCGTCGTCCACGGTCTCCAGCAGGTTCACGCAGCGCAGGAGGGTGGACTTGCCCGACCCGGACGCGCCGATCAGGCTGACGACCTCGTGCGCGCGCACCTCCAGGTCGATGCCGCGCAGCACGCTGTGGCCGTGGAAGTTCTTCCACACCCCTTCGATGGTCAGCAGGCTCATGCGCCACGCCTCCTGCGCGTACGGGCGGCCAGGTGGTCGGTGAACCTGGCCATCGGGATCGTGAGCAGGATGAACACCAGCGAGGCGACCAGGTAGGGGGTGTAGTTGAACTTGTCCTGGACGATGATCTGGGCCTGCCTGAGCGCCTCCAGCGGCCCGATGGTGGCCACCAGCGCGGTGTCCTTCTGCAGCGAGACGAAGTCGTTGAGCAGCGGCGGCACGACCCGGCGGGTGGCCTGCGGGAGCACCACGAACCGCATGGCCTTGACGTGGCTCAGGCCCAGCGAGCGGGCGGCGGCTACCTGGCTCGGATGCACCGACTCGATGCCGGAGCGGAACACCTCGGCCACGTACGCGCCGTACGACAGCGTCAGCGCGATCACGCCCAGCGTCGCCAGGTCGGTCGGGATGCCCTGCAACCGCAGCGCGGGCAGCCCGAACCCGACGAGGTAGATGACCAGGATCGTCGGCACGCCGCGGAAGACGTCGGTGTACAGCGTGGCCAGGGCCCTGATCGGGAAGAACGCGGGCGCGGTGATGCCCCTGGCCAGCGCCACCAGCAGCCCGACGATCAGGATCAGCGGCTCGGCGATCAGGAACATCTTGACGTTGAGCAGGAACCCTTCCAGCACCTTGGGCAACGCGGCGACGAACCACCCGGGCGAGAAGAACGCCTCCCGGACCCGGGGCCAGCCGGGCGAGTTCGTGGCCAGGACGGCGACCAGGACGATGAACACGATCGTCGAGGCCGTCGCGATCGAGGCCGAGCGGCGCGCCCGCGACCTGCGGACACGCTCGCGCTCAAGCTGCCGTTGCGAGGGGACGTGCTCGCTCACGGGCTTACTGGTCGGGCTCACGACAGTTCGGGCGCGCCCGCCGCCGAGCCCAGCCACTCCTGCTCGATCTTGGCCAGCTCACCCTTCGACTTCAGCGAGTCGACGGCCTTGTCGACGCAGGGCTTGAGCGCGCTGCCCTTCTCCATGACCAGGCCGAACTCCTCCGGGGTGCCGCCCGTCGAGCTGAACTGGCCGACGATCTTGGAGTTCTCCACCTGGGCGGCCGTCACGTAGAACGCGGTGGGCAGGTCGACGGCGATCGCGTCCACCTGCTTGTTCTTCAGCGCGTTCACGGCGTCGACCTGGTCGTTGTAGACGTTGGGCTCGGCGGTCGGCTTGACGACGTCCCTGACACCGGCCAGCGACGTCGTGCCCACCTGGACGCCGAACTTGGCGTCCTTGAGCTCGGCCAGGCTCTTGGCCTCGGCGAACTTGCTGCCCTTGATCGCCACGACGGCCTGCTTGACCGTGTAGTAGCCCTTGCTGAAGTCGACCACCTTGGCGCGGTCGGGGTTGATCGAGACCTGGTTGACGTCGAAGTCGAACTGCTTGGCCCCGGGCGCGAACGCGGAGTCGAACTTGACCGTGCTCCACTCCACCTCGGTCCGGTCGAAGCCGAGCTCACCGGCCACCGCGAACGCCACCGCGCTCTCGAACCCCTGGCCGTTGCTCGGGTCGTCGTCCTTGAACCACGGCTCGTAGGCCGGCTTGTCGGTGCCGACGGTCAGCTTGCCGCCGTTGACGAGCTTGAGCTGGTCTTTGGCGCAGGCGTCGGCCGCCGCGGAGCCGGTCGCCGCGGCACCGGTCGCCGTGGGGGCCGGTTGGTCGGCCGGGGCACATGCGACGGCCCCTACCGCGAGCACACCGATCGCGAGCAGCATCGTGGAACGGGCCATGGCAGAGCCTCCAGGGGGAAACACACACAAAGAACGCAGGCATTCTACGCGGCCCCATCAGGAATCAAGTGCGCAGGTCACCAGGCCAGCCGGTGCCGCGGGGGAACGCGTCGCGGCGGCACACCCGTGAAGGCGCCCGGCCCCCGAACCGGCCACAACCACGCGAGGCCGGGCAACGGGCCCGGAACGCGAAAAAGCCCCCCTCCTGGCGGAGGGGGGCTTGATCAGAGCTCGTCAGCCGGCCACGACGTCGACGTCGACGGACGCCGAAACCTCGGGGTGGAGCTTGACGGTGATCTTGTGCGACCCGACGCTCTTGATCGGGTTGCGGATCTCGATGCGACGGCGGTCGAGGATCGGGCCACCGGCGGCCTTGACGGCGTCGGCGATGTCGCCCGTGGTGATCGAGCCGAACAGCCGGCCCGACTCGCCCGCGCGGGTGGACAGCCGCACGCGCAGGGCGCCGAGCTGGCCGGCGACCTCCTTGGCGGTGCCGAGGTCGCGGATCTCGCGAGCGTCGCGAGCCTTCTTGATGGTCTCGATCTGGCGCTCGGCGCCACGCGTCCAGCGCATGGCGTAGCCGCGCGGGATGAGGTAGTTACGGCCGTAGCCGTCCTTGACCTCGACGACGTCGCCAGGGGCGCCGAGGCCGGAGACCTCGTTGGTGAGGATGAGCTTCATGTCGACAGACCTCCTTAGCGCGCGGTGCTCGTGTAAGGCAGCAGAGCCACCTCACGGGCGTTCTTGATCGCGGTCGCCACGTCGCGCTGGTGCTGGGTGCAGTTGCCCGTCACCCGGCGCGCACGGATCTTGCCGCGGTCGGAGATGAACTTCCGCAGCAGCGCCGTGTCCTTGTAGTCGACGTATGAGATCTTGTCGTGGCAGAACAGGCAAACCTTCTTCTTGGGCTTGCGCAGTGCCGGCTTAGCCATCGTGGTGCTCCTCTCAGAGCCCCGCTTTTCGGGCGGGAATGGACTCGGGCTTGTGGACAGGTGTTAGAAAGGCGGTTCGTCGCTGAAGTCGTTGCCGCCGCCGAAGCCGCCGCCCTGGTTGCCGCCGCCGCCACCACCGAAGCCGCCGCCACCGCCGCCGCCCTGGTAGCCGCCGCCCTGGGGCGGGGCGGGCGAGGCAGAGGCCCACGGGTCGTCGGCGGGACCGCCGCCGAAGCCGCCGCCACCGCCGCCACCCTGACGGGTGGTGCGGTTGACCTTGGCCGTGGCGTTGCGCAGGGACGGGCCGACCTCGTCGACCTCGACCTCATAGACCGTGCGCTTCTCGCCTTCCTTGGTCTCGTAAGACCGTTGCTTGAGCCGCCCCTGCACGATGACCCGCATGCCGCGCTGGAGGCTCTCGGCGGCGTTCTCAGCCGCCTGCCGCCACACGTTGCAGGTCAGGAAGAGGCTTTCGCCATCCTTCCACTCGTTGGTCTGGCGATCCATGAACCGCGGAGTGGACGCGATGCGGAATCGAGCCACCGCTTGACCCGTCGGGGTGAAGCGCAGCTCCGGGTCGTCGACAAGGTTGCCGACGATGGTGATTACGGTGTCGCCTGCTGCCATGGCTAGCGCTCGCCTTCCTGCACGCCTTCGCTTGGGTTACGGCTCAGAGTACGGGTGCTCTCCGACAAAAAGCCGGTGGTCGTCAACAAGAAACCCGCTCGTTGAGCCGCCTCCCGGAGGGGCGGCCCGCTTCGCGGCTTTCTTGTGGCTAGTGCACGTCCGGGCGCAGGACCTTGGTGCGCAGGATGCCCTCGTTGAGGTTCATCTGGCGGTCGAGCTCCTTGACCGTCGCGGGCTCCGCGGACAGGTCGATGACGGCGTAGATGCCTTCCGACTTCTTGTCGATGTCGTAGGCGAGACGGCGACGGCCCCAGACGTCGACCTTCTCCACGGTGCCGCCGTCGTTGCGGACCACGGTGAGGAACTGGTCGAGGGACGGCGCGACAGTGCGCTCATCGAGCGAAGGGTCCAGAATGACCATTACTTCGTAACGACGCATGCGGGACTCCAACCTCCTCTGGACTTTTGCGGTCACGACACTCTGCCGTGACAGGAGGACGCTGACGTCAGGCCGCGGCGCCCCATTTCGGCGCCCCGGGGCGATGGGTCACCCATCACAACGCAGCGCTGCCCAGGTTACCAGCCACGAGTAGGTGGGAAGGCCTGTAGGAAACCCAAGGGGGTGGCGGCTGTGCCACATGTGCTTCATCCCTCAGAGAGGGAGCGGTTCAAGCTCACGCTCAACACCGACGGACGCTCTCACCCGGTGGAGAACGGCCTGGCGGTCGCGACACTGGTGTGCGGGCTCGTGGCATTCGTCGCCGCGTTCTTCCCCGCCGCCCACGTGATCTCGTCCTGGATCGGCACGCTCGGTTTCGGGACCGGCCTCTACTCGCAGTACATCTCGGTGACCACGCCGCAGCGCTCGGTCAACATCGTGGGCCTGGTGGCCTCGTTCGTGGGGGCCGTGCTCGGCATCGCCCACGGCGGCTTCCTGCCCCACCCTTGACGGGCCCCGCACACGGCGAACGGCCCCGGTGACGCCGGGGCCGTCGGGTATATGTGACTCACCTGCCGATGTGCAGGTCGATGCCGAGCAGCACCAGGAACCAGAGGAACACCGCGAGCAGAGCCTCGGCGACGTCCCGGAGGAGACCCGGGGTGATGTAGTCGTAGATCCAGGCGACGTAGATTCCGACGATCACGTAGACCAATAAGATCAGCGCCCGCAGCCGCCAGCGTGTCATGTGCGCTCTCCTCGGGGGTAGGGGGTGCCGGGCGTCTTCCCGGAGGCGGTTCCGCCAAACGGATAAGCTCCTTGACATGGTGCGTATCGGAGCTCACGTCGACCAGGACGACCCCGCCGCTCACGCCGAACGGGTCGGGGCGGAGGTCGTGCAGTTCTTCCTCGGCGACCCGCAGGGCTACGCCAAACCGGTGCTGCCGGACAAGCCGGTCGAGGGCGTCGACGTCTACATCCACGCCCCTTACCTGATCAACGTCGCCACGACGAACAACCGCATCAGGATCCCCAGCCGCAAGCTGCTCGAACAGCACCTCAAGGCGGCCGCGGGGCTCGGCGCCAAGGGCCTGGTCGTGCACGGCGGCCACGTCAACAAGAGCGACGACCCGCAGGTGGGCTTCGACAACTGGCGCAAGGTGTTCGAGCGCATGGAGTGCCCGATCCCCGTGCTCATCGAGAACACCGCGGGCGGCGGCAACGCCATGGCCCGCAAGCTGGAGCGCATCGCCCGTCTGTGGGACGCGCTCGACGGCTTCGACGTGGGCTTCTGTCTCGACACCTGTCACGCGCACGCGGGCGGCGAGGAGCTGGTCGACCTGGTCGAGCGGGTCAAGGCGATCACCGGTCGCATCGACCTCGTCCACTGCAACGACTCGCGCGACGACTTCGACTCCGGCGCCGACCGGCACGCCAACCTGGGCCAGGGGAAGATCGACCCCGAGCTGATCCTGGCGGTCTGCCGCGCGGCGGGCGCCCCGGTCGTGGTGGAGACGCCGGGCGAGGGCCAGGCCGACGACATCGCGTTCCTGCGCAAGAACCTCTGAACGTCTCCCGACCGAAAACACACAGCCTGTGGATAACTTCCCTGGATTACCGAGGCGAAGAAACGGGTAGAGACTTCAGCCCGCCCAGGCGCCCGTGAGGAAGCGGGCCGCGTTCAGGTACATGAGCGGCCCGCAGATCATCGCGTACAGCACGATCACCCAGGGCTTCCTGGTCGCCACCTTGGCGACCAGGATCCACAGCGGGAACCACAACAACAGCGAACGCGGGATCGACAGGTAGTACGCCGAGGTCATCAGCGCCGCCGCCTGCAACCCGCAGTAGACGGCCTCGCTCCACCTGCGCAGCGCCAGCAGCCACACCAGCACGCCCACCGCCAGCACGGCCCCGGCGATCTCCATGCGGAAGGCCACCGCGAAGTCGTCGGTGCCCATGGCCGAGTTCCACGTCGTGCGCCACGCCTCCCAGGGCCAGACGAAGTCGCGTCCCCAGCCGGCCTCCTGGGCGTGCTTCCACGCCAGCCAGTCGCCCGACCGCCGGTAGTGGTAGAAGGAGTACGCCGCCAGCGGAAGGAACGGCACCGCCAGCCATCCGGCCCGCCGCCACGACTCCCTGCTCCTGACGAACTCCACCACCAGCGCGACCGCCAGGAACAAGCCGGTGATCCGCACGCACGACGCCCCCGCCGCCAGCAGGACGGCCTGCGGCCAGCGTCCGAGCCGGGCGGCCAGCCACGCGGGGATCGCGAAGGCCAGGAACAGCGACTCGCTGTAGCCCGCCGACAGGAACACGGCCATCGGGAACAGCAGCAGCGCCAGCACCGCCATCCAGCCGGTCGCGCCCTCGAACTCGGCCAGCCTGGCCAGCGCGACCATCGCCACCGCCCCGGCGGCCAGCGAGATCAGCAATCCGCAGATCGCCCAGTCGGGCACCACGAGATGCAGCGCCCGCAGCACGACCGGCAGGCCGGGGAAGAACGCGGGCAGGCCGTCGTCGCGTGGTTTGCCCGGTTCGCCGTCGTACCCGTACTGGGCGATCGTGACGAACAGGCCGGCGTCCCATTGACGCCACTTGCCGGCGTACTCGGCCAGGGTCAGGCCGAGCAGCGTCGACAGCAGGAGCCCGGCCCGCGATCCGAGCCACAGCAGCAGCGCGTCCCGAGCGGCCGAGCGGGTGATCATCTTGTCTTCAGCACGAACCGGTCGGGGGCGTCGTCGAACACCCCGCCTGCCTGGTCGTCGACGCCGGCCTGGCGCACCACGTCCCGTTCAGGACGCAGGATGTCACGGACGACGAACGCCATCATGATGCCGATGGTGATGACCCGTCCCCAGACGGCGGTGAAGTAGGTGTCGTCCCCGATGCCCAGGTCGTCCCTGCTGAGCGGGGACTGGGCGAGCAGGTAGAGCCAGATCGCCGCGAAGTACCAGACCTCGGCGAGCTGCCACAACGCCAGCGGCTTCCACCTGGGCCTGGCCAGCACCGCGAACGGCACCAGCCACAACACGAACTGCGGCGACCACACCTTGTTCGTCATCATGAACGCGGCCAGGGCGAGGAAGCAGAGCTGCGCCAGCCGGGGCCGGCGCGGCGCGGTGAGCGCGAGCACGGCGATGCCCAGGCAGAGCACGGCGAGCGTCACCATGCCGAGCGTGCTGACGTCGCCCTCGCCCAGGATCCCCCAGCCCTTGCGCTGGAAGAACAGCCACGGCGAGCCCCAGTCGATGCCGCGTTCCTGGGAGAAGACGTAGAACCGGCGCCAGCCGTCCCAGGCGAAGACCATGAAGGGCACGTTCACCACGAGCCAGGCCGCCGCGGCCGACCCCAGCGTCACCAGGAACGGCCGCCAGCGCGCGGTCCGCAGCGTGAGCAGGAACAGCGCGCCGAGGAACATCAGCGGGTAGAACTTGGTCGCGATCGCCAGCCCGAGCAGCACGCCCGCGAGCACCTGCCGCCTGCGCGCCCAGGCCAGCAGCATGCCCATCGACAGCGCGCCGGCGACCAGGTCCCAGTTGATGTACGCGGCCAGGATCACGGCGGGCGAGATCGCGTACCACAAGGCGTCCCACCGGCGGGTGGGCCCGGCCACCGCCGCCATCAGCAGGACGCCGGCCACCAGGCAGATGCCGAGCAGCAGGACCGTCAGGTCGTAGAACCGGACGGCCTGCGCGACCTGGTCGAGCTCCAGCTTCCGCGAGATCCAGGCGATGACCTGCATCACCTCGCCGAGCACCACGGGGTACTCGACCTGCTTGTCGAACGGCACGTCGGCGAAGTACGGGTTCTGGGTCGCCAGCTGCCGGTCGAAGTACAGCGGGTAGATGTCGGTGTAACAGAAGTTCGTGTACGTCTGGACCTGGTCGTTCCATCCGCCGGTCCGGCACGGCAGCCGCACGACGTAGCCGAGCACGGCCCCCAGAGCGGCGATCAGCCCCAGGGGCAGGTACGGCACGGCACGCGCCGCCAGCGGGACGCGTGCCTCGGTCGTGGTCACCACTCCTCGTGTCGGGCGCTCATCTGCGAGGTTCCCGTCGGCCGGGAGTCGGGCACCTTGCCGCCTCCGCCGCCGCTCAGGATGCCGTGGTCGTCGGCCTCGGGGATGCCGGTGTCGCCCTGCGAGTCGTCGGTGACGTCACCGCTGTCGTCGTTGCACGGCGCGACCAGGCAGTTCTGCTCGCTGCCGTCGTCGAAGGGGTTGTCCCCGCCGTCGTCGAACGGGTTCGTGGCGGTCGGCGTCGGCGTCGGCGTCGGGCGCTCCACGATGTTCTCCGGCAGGCCGATGTCGGCCTTCTGCGGGAACTGCTCGATCGGCTTGCCCTCGTGCGCGGCGAGCATGAAGCGCCGCCAGGTCGCGGTGGGCGGGCCGGCGCCCTCGAAGCCGAGCGGGGCCTCCACGGCCGTGGTGTACGGGTTGTTCGGGCCGTACTTCTTGCTCGGCTTCTTCTCGTTGGGGACGACGGGACAGTTGGAGTGCCGGGGCTGAACGACCTTGCGGGTCTTGGTCACGCACTGCTCGCGGTAGAACCCCACAGCAGTGGAGATCTGCGGCGTGTAACCGACGAACCAGGCTTCCTTCTCGTTGTTGTTGGTGCCGGTCTTGCCGGCCGCGGGCCGGTTGCCGAGCCCCTGGCCACGGGCGGTGCCGCTCCTCAGCACCTCCTGCATGGCGGTCGTCGCGTCGGCGGCCACCTCCGCGTCGATGACCCTGGACGAGGTCCGCTGCTCGGGGTAGACGACCTGGCCGTTGAGCTTGACGTCCTGGACCACGTGGTACTTGGTGTACTTGCCGCCGTTGGCGAAGATCGAGTACCCGGCGGCCTGCTCGACCGGCGTCACCAGGGCGCTGCCGATGGCGAACTGGAACTGGTGGTCCTTGACGTCCTGGTCCATGCGCCCCTTGTCGAACCCGGCGTTCTCCACGAGCTCCTTCACCTCGTCGAGCTTCCCGGGCAGCTTGTACGCCATCGACACGTACGCGGTGTTGACCGACTCGGCCGTGGCCTTGACCACGTCGACGGCCTGGCCGACGTTGTGGCTGTTGCGGAAGCCGCCGTCCTGCTGGCCGGGGATGACCTTCGGCACGGTCTGGTTGCCCGGCACGTAGCTCTTGAGCGAGTAGCCGGCCTGCAGCCAGGCCGCCAGCACGTACGGCTTGAACGCGGACGCGGCCTGCTTCTCGGCGTCGAAGGGCTCGTTGAACGGGTCGGTGATGAAGTTCGAGCCGCCGTAGAAGGCCAGGACTCGGCCGTTCCGCGGGTCGACGGCGGCCAGACCGGCGTGGAACTCCTTCGACATGTTCGCCGTCGTGGCCTCGACCGCCGTCTTGGCGGCCTTCATGAGCTTCTCGTCGAAGGTCGAGGTGATCTGGTAGCCGCCGCTCCTGACCATGTCAGGGGTGAGCTTGCGCTGCTTCAGCTCCTCCAGCACCTGCGTGATCATGTAGCCGCGCAGGCCCGCGTAAACTTCCTTGATCTCGCCCTTGTAGACCTTGGGGAACTTGGCCTTCGCCGGCAGGTCGCCGTACTTCTGGGGCCACTGCTCGGCCATGTACTTGATGGTCGTGCTCCACCGTTCGCGCAGGCCGGGGTCGTCGGGGCCCCAGCTCGGGCGCTGGATGCGGGCGGCCAGGTAGGCGCCCTGCTCGGGGGTCAGGTCCTTGGCGTGCACGCTCTTGCCGAAGTACGCCTGCGAGGCGGCCTCGACACCGTATGCGAGGCCGAAGTTCACGGTGTTGAGGTAGCGGGCGAGGATGTCTTCCTTGCTCAGCGTCTGGTTGAGCTTGACCGCGACGAAGATCTCCTTGAGCTTGCGCTTGACGGAGACCTCCTGGCTGAGGCCGTCGTAGTAGCCGCGGGCCATCTGCTGGGTGATGGTCGAGGCGCCCTGGAGCTGCTGGCCGGTCGCGGTCATCCACACCGAACGGGCCATGCCCGAGATGGAGACGCCGGAGTCCTCGTAGAACGTCTTGTTCTCGATGGCGACCGTGGCGTCCTTGACCGTTTCCGCCATCTTGTCGATGGTGACGGTCTGCCGGGGCACGCCGAGCTTGGCGAGGACCTTGCCGTTGCGGTAGTAGAGCGTGCTCTGCTGCGCCACCGCCGACGCCTGCGTGCCCTCGGGCACCGGCGTGAGGTTGTACGCGACCATGATCATGCCGAAGATGCCGGCCGCCAGCACGACCACGCTGGCCACGACGATCTTCCAGCTCGGCACGAACCGGCGCCAGCCGCTGCGCTTCCTGCCCGGCGGGCCGGGCGGCTCGGGCGGCTCGCCCTGCCCGCTCGCCCGGCGCGAGCGCCTGGGCGGCGCGTCGCTGACCATCGTCTCCTGGTTGCTCATCGACCGCGTGTCCTGCCGCGCCCGGGAGCGGCTGCGCGGCATCGGCTCCTCGCGCCCCTGGGGCGCCCCGTTCTGGGGCTGCGGCCCGGAGGCGGGGTCGCCGTACGGCTGCGCGGACATCGCACCCGTCTGCTCGTACGCGGCTTCAGGACGACGCTGCTGCTGCGAAGCACCCCAATCGGAATCGCCGGTTTGGGGAGGAGAACCTGGGGGCACAGAACGGGATGAGTTGGAGCGACGGCGCCTTCCCGGGCGGGCCGTCCCCTCATTCATGCTGTTACTCACACGTCCTCGCATCGTCGTCGGATAAAAACGGCGTATGGGCGTGAGGTGACTCGCCGCCCTCGGTGTTCACGGTTGGCCGACGAGGTCTGGCGGTCCGTTGCCGAGGACGAACGAGACCGTCAGGTGGTTCCAGGAACAACCTTGGCAGACCTCGACGACGTACACCCGGAACTCATCGTAATCATGGGCCATTTCGACAAGCTCTGACGTGGCCTTTGCCTGACCGGCATGCCGTCCCAGCGAATCGCCGAAGACATAGGTCACGTTGGTGACGTTCTCCCTCTCGCACACCGGGCAGAGACGTTCGGTCGGTTCGCCGAACACGCGGGCCGCGCGAAGGAGGTACGGCTGTGCGTCACAGAGGTCCCCGCGCGAGGCACGGCCCACCTCCAGGGAACGGACCGCTGCCCGCTTGGCGAGGCCGTAGTCCACCACCCTCCGCTGTGACCACATGAGCGCCAGACTACGGCGTTTTACCGAATCATCCCAACGGCTTGGCAAATCCTTTGATTGCGGCCTTATAGCGAATCGACGTATCCTCTGGATGTATCGACTCGATACATCGACGCGAGAGGGGGCGGTTCCAGTGGCCAGCGGACAAGGCAGAGTTCTGGAGCTAGCCGTGCTCGGGTCGCTGCACGAACAGCCGCTACACGGCTATGAGCTGCGCAAACGGCTCAACGCCCTGTTGGGCATGTTCCGTGCGTTCTCCTATGGATCGCTGTACCCCTGTCTGCGATCACTACTGGCCCAGGGCCTCATCGTGGAGGAGCAGCCCGCTCCCGCCACGATGGTCGGCGGCCGGTCGAAAATCGTCTACAAGCTCACCGCGGAGGGCAAGGAACGCCTCCAGGAGCTGCTGACCCAGGCCGGCCCGTCAGCCTGGGAGGACGAGAGCTTCGGTGTGCACTTCGCCTTCTTCAGGCACACGGAGGCCGAGGTGCGCCTGCGCATCCTCGAAGGCCGCCGCAGCCGCCTGGAGGAGCGCCTCGACAGCGTGCGCACGGCGCTGGCCCGTACCAGGGAGCGGCTCGACAGCTACACGCTCGAGCTGCAGCGCCATGGGCTCGAGTCGGTCGAACGCGAGGTGCGTTGGCTGAACGAGCTGATCGCCACGGAGCGGCGGGCCTCGGAAGGGCCCGAGAGAGATACCACGTCAACTGATGAGTAAGGGAGCGAGTGCGATGGGTTCGGTTCGCGTGGCCATTGTCGGTGTCGGCAACTGCGCGTCTTCGCTGGTCCAGGGCGTCCACTACTACAAGGATGCGGACCCGGCCGCGCGAGTGCCGGGCCTGATGCACGTGAAGTTCGGTGAGTACCACGTGGGTGACGTCGAGTTCGTCGCCGCCTTCGACGTGGACGCCAAGAAGGTCGGCCGCGACCTTTCCGAGGCGATCGTCGCCAGCGAGAACAACACCGTGAAGATCACGGATGTGCCGCCGACCGGGGTGACCGTACTGCGCGGCCACACCTTCGACGGTCTGGGCGAGTTCTACCGCGAGATCATCGAGGAGTCCGACGAGGAACCCGTCGACGTGGTCAAGGTGCTCCGCGACAACCAGGTCGACGTGCTGGTGTCGTACCTGCCGGTGGGCTCGGAGGAGGCCGACCGCTTCTACGCGCAGTGCGCCATCGACGCCAAGGTGGCGTTCGTCAACGCGCTGCCGGTCTTCATCGCCTCCGACCCCGAGTGGGCCGAGAAGTTCACCGAGGCCGGGGTGCCGATCGTCGGCGACGACATCAAGTCGCAGGTCGGCGCCACCATCACGCACCGCGTGCTGGCCAAGCTGTTCGAGGACCGCGGTGTCGAGCTGCTGCGCACGTACCAGCTCAACTTCGGCGGCAACATGGACTTCATGAACATGCTGGAGCGCAGCCGGCTCCAGTCGAAGAAGATCTCCAAGACGCAGTCGGTCACCTCGCAGATCCCGCACGAGATGGGCAAGGCCGACGTGCACATCGGCCCGTCGGACCACGTGCCGTGGCTCGACGACCGCAAGTGGGCGTACGTGCGCCTGGAGGGCCGCTCGTTCGGCGACACCCCGCTGAACCTGGAGTACAAGCTGGAGGTCTGGGACTCCCCCAACTCGGCCGGCATCATCATCGACGCCGTGCGCGCGGCCAAGATCGCCCTCGACCGGGGCATCGGCGGCCCGATCCTGTCGGCGTCGTCGTACTTCATGAAGTCGCCGCCGGAGCAGTACTCCGACGACGAGGCCCGCGAGTACGTCGAGAAGTTCATCAAGGGTGAGGTCGAGCGCTGACCTGTGGGCCCCTCGCGGCCGCGGCTCAGCCGCGCGCGGCGGGGGGCAGTTCGTCGTCGGGGGCCGGACGCCAGGTCATCGGGTCGGCGCCCAGCTCGCTGAGCAGCGGCACCTGCTCCCTGCACCACGGCGAGATCGCCAGCAGGCCGCTGCGCACGCCCTCGGCGAACTCCTTCCACGGCATCCAGCGCACCTCCCCCACCTCGTCGGGGTTGGGCGCCACCGGGGCGTCGACCGTGACGCGGTAGACCGGGCACAGCTCGTGCTCGACGATGCCGTTGCCCATGACGGCGCGGTAGGAGAAGCCGGGCAGCATGAGATCGGCGCCGCCGGCGTGCAGGCCCAGCTCGTAGGAGAGCCTGCGGATGACCGCCCGGCCGAGCGGCTCGCCCGGCAGCGGGTGGCCGCAGCAGCTGTTGGTCCAGACGCCGGGCCAGGTGATCTTGTGGCTGGCCCGCCTGGTGAGCAGCACGCGGCCTTCGGGGTCGAAGACGTAGCTGGAGAAGGCTAGATGGAGCGGGGTCTCCCGGCCGTGCACCGACGTCTTGGGCGCGGTGCCGAGCGCGTGCCCCTCGCGGTCGACCAGCACAACGTGTTCCTCAGTGGTCACGCTTTGAAGCGTACGAGATCGTCATGCGCGTTCGGAACCCGCCCGGCCACCTCCGGCGCATCCTATGCCGCGGTGCGCCCGGCTAGGCTGACGGGGTGTCATTCGTCGCCGATCTCCGCGTCGTCCTCCAGGGCCGTGACTTCCGACGGCTGTTCAGCACGCGGCTGGTCTCCCAGTTCTCCGACGGGATCTTCCAGTTCGGCGTCACGAACTTCGCCTTCTTCAGCCCGGAGAAGCAGACGACCGCCCTGGCGGTGGCCGCCGGCCTGGCCGTGCTGTTCCTGCCGTACAGCGTGCTCGGGCCGTTCGTCGGGGTGTTCATCGACCGGTGGTCGCGGCGGCAGATCCTGGTCGTCGCGCCGTTCGTGCGCGGTGGGCTGCTGCTGGTCGCGGCGGCGCTGGTCGCCTCCGACGTGCCCGACCCCGTCTTCTACACGGCCGCGCTCGGCGTGCTCGGGGTCAACCGGTTCTTCCTGGCCGCGCTCGGCGCCTCGCTGCCGCACGTGGTGCCGTCCGACCGGCTGATGGCGGCCAACGCGGTGACGCCGACCTGCGGCACCGTGGTCACGTTCGTCGGCGTGGGCGTCGGGTTCCTGCTGCGCGAGGTGTTCGGCGACAGCGACCGGGGCATCGGGCTGCTGCTGGTCGTGTCCGGCGTGATGTTCGGGCTGAGCGCCCTGGTCGCCCGCACGATGGACCGCGCGCTGCTCGGGCCGTCCTACGACCCCGATCAACCCCAGGCCCGCGAGGCCCTGCGCAACGTGGTCGCGGGCCTGGTCGACGGCGCCCGCCACCTGGCGCATCGCCGCGACGCCGCCGCGACCATGGGCGCGATGGCCGCCCACCGCTTCCTGTACGGCATGGCCACCGCCCTCGGCATCATCCTGTACCGCTACTACTTCACCGACGGCGATCCCGACGCCGCCCTGCGCGGCATCGGCCTGGTGGTGGCCGCCTCCGGCTTCGGCTACTTCCTCGCGGTGATCATCACCCCGTACGCGACCGAGCGGTTCGGGATCGGCCTCTGGGTGGTCATCGCGCTGTCCTCGGCCGGCGTGCTGGCGGGCGCGCTCGTCCTGCCGTTCCAGACGTGGGGGCTGCCGATCGCCGGCTTCGTGCTGGGCGTGGCCGGGCAGAGCGTCAAGATCTGCGCCGACACGACCGTCCAGCGCGACGTCGAGGACGCCTACCTCGGCCGTGCCTTCTCGCTCTACGACATGCTCTTCAACGGCATGTACGTGCTGGCCGCCGCGCTCTCGGCCGCGATCCTGCCGCCCAACGGCAAGTCGTACCTGGCCGTCGTGATCATCACGGTCGGCTACCCCCTCGCGGGGCTGGCCTACCGGATGGTCACGACGTCGTCGTCACGCTCCCAGGCCGTGTGACCTCGCCCAGTCGAGCAGCGCCTGGGTGGCCGCCTCCTTGCCGAGCACGCCCTTGTCCAGCCTGAGGTCGAGCAGGAACTTGTACGCCTGGCCAACCACGGGCCCAGGGCCCACGCCGAGGACGGCCTGGATCTCGTTGCCGTCGAGCTCGGGCCGCATCTTGGCCAGCTCCTCCTCCTCGGCGAGCCGGGCGATGCGCTCTTCGAGCTGGTCGTAGGTGCGCGACAGCGCCGCCGCCTTGCGCTTGTTGCGGGTGGTGCAGTCGGCCCTGGTCAGCTTGTGCAGGCGGCCGAGCAGGTGGCCGGCGTCGCGCACGTAGCGGCGCACGGCGCTGTCGGTCCACTCCCCCGTGCCGTAGCCGTGGAAGCGCAGGTGGAGCTCGACCAGCTGGGAGACGTCGGCCACGACGTCCTTGGGGAACCTCAGCTCGGTCATGCGCTTCTTGGTCATCTGCGCGCCGACGACCTCGTGGTGGTGGAACGACACCCGCCCGCCGGCCTCGTGGCGCCGGGTCTTGGGCTTGCCGATGTCGTGCATGATCGCGGCCCAGCGCAGGATCCGGTCGGGCTTGCCGTCCTCCTCCTGGGCGATGGCCTGGTCGAGGACGGTCAGGCTGTGCTCGTAGACGTCTTTGTGCCGGTGGTGCTCGTCGATCTCCAGGCGCAGCTTGGGCAGCTCGGGCAGCACGTGCGCGGCCAGGCCCGTCTCCACCAGCAGGCGCAGGCCCTCGCGCGGGTTGGCGCCGCAGAGCAGCTTGTCGAGCTCGTCGCGGATGCGCTCTGCCGAGACGATCTCGATGCGCTCGGCCATCGCGGTCATCGCCGCCAGGGCGGCCCGGTCGACGCCGAAGCCGAGCTGGGAGGCGAACCGGGCGGCCCTGAGCATGCGCAGCGGGTCGTCGGCGAACGAACGCTCGGGGGTGCCGGGCGTGCGCAGCCGCTTGGCGCGCAGGTCGTCGAGACCGCCGTAGGGGTCGACGAACTCGTGGCCGGGCAGGCGCACCGCCATCGCGTTGACCGCGAAGTCGCGCCGCTCCAGGTCGGCCTCCAGCGTCTCGCCGTAGGCGACCTCGGGCTTGCGCGACTTGGGGTCGTAGGACTCGCTCCGGTACGTGGTGATCTCGATCAGCCAGTTGCCCTTGCGCAGGCCGACGGTGCCGAAGTCGATGCCGATCGTCCACACGGAGTCGGCCCAGTCCCTGACGACGTCGAGCACCCTGTGGGGGTTGGCGTCGGTGGTCAGGTCGAGGTCGTTGCCGACGCGGCCCAGCAGGATGTCGCGCACGGGCCCGCCGACGAGGGCCAGCTCGTGGCCGTGGTCGGCGAACAGGCGGCCGAGCTCGTCGGCCACCGGTGCGATCTTGCGGAACAGGTCGTGCATCGCCCGCTGCTGGCTTTCGGTCATTGTTGAGTCGGACAAACCCTGTCGGTCCTTCGATTCCGGAACATATCCCCCGAGCCACATCAGGTCCGGGTTACCTTCGGTCTGGGGACCGTCGGGGGCCATGGAACAGGGCGAGACGGAGGAGGACTTCATGAAGGACGCCCTCGCGATCCACCGCTGGCTCCTCGCACACCAGGTCCATCATGAGATCGTACGCCTTCCGCGCCCCATGACTTGCGCGGAGGAACTGCCGGAGACGGTCTCCGCGGAGCCCGGGCGGTGCGTCGTGGTCACCGTGTTCGACGTCGCCACCAGGATCGGCAGCGAGGTCGTCGTCGCCGTCGTGTCCACCGCGGCGGCCCCGCCCCAGCCCGGCGTCGTCGGGGGCCTGCTGGGCGCCCGCCAGGTGCGGCCGGCCCCGGCCTTCCTGGTCAACTCGGCCACCGACTACACCGACGGGCTCGTCTGCCCGCTGCTGCTGCCGGAGTCGCTGCCGGTGCTCATCGACGACCGGCTCGTCGCCGACGACATGGCGGTCTTCACGGCCACCGGCGAACGGCACACCGCACTCTGTCTTCGTGCGCTCGACCTGCTGAACCTCCTCACCGGCAAGACCGTCGACCTGCGTACGCCCCGACCACGGGGAACACGCGAGGCGGTCGCGCCGCGGCACTGAACCCGTACCATTGCGGGCGTGCGCCGTCGTACCCCAGCTCTGGCATGCGTGTGATCCGTAAGGTCGCGCTGCTCGCCGTGATGTCCGTCGCGTCGCTCGCCCCCATGGTGGCGGCGGCGCCGAACTCTGCTGCCACGGTGGAGGCGGCGCGGGAGACGCTCTCGGTCTCCATCACGTCGATCACGCCACAGGTGACGAGCAGCCCGACCGACGAGATCAAGTTCACCGGCACGGTCCGCAACGACACCGGAACCGCGCTCGGCCCCCTCCGCGTACGCCTGCGCTACACGAGCGAACGTTTCTACGACCGCGCCTCCATGGCGGCGTACCAGACCGACCAGAACAACGCCACGCTGCCCGGCAACGTCTCCCGCACCTCGGCCATGGACATCCCGGCCCTGGCCGTCGGCGGACAGGCCACCTGGACGTTCACGGCGACCCCGATCCAGCTCGGCTACCGCGCGTTCGGCGTCTACCGGATCGCCGTCGACGTCTCCCAGAACGAAGTGCCGATCACGGCGCAGCGCACGTTCCTCACCTATGCCCCGCCCACCACGCCGAAGCTGCCGCGCAACAAGCTGGCCGTCGCCCTGCCCGTCATCGACCAGCCCCACCGGGGCTCCGACGAGACGTTGTTCGTCGACGACAAGCTGAGCCAGTCGCTCAGCGGCAAGGGCCGCCTGGCCGACCTGGCCCGCATCGCGCAGACGGCGCCGAAGAAGGTCACCTGGTTCGTCGAGCCGTCGCTGCTCGACGACCTGAAGGCGATGACCAAGGGCTACCACGTCAAGACCAAAGACGGCACCGAAGGCAAACCGGCCAACGACACCGCCGGCACCTGGCTGTCCACCATGAGCACGGCGCTGGCCGCCTCCCCCGTCATCGCCACCCCCTACGGCGACCCCGACGTGGCGGCCCTGGCCCACCAGGGGCTCGACGCGCAGCCCGGCCGGGCGATCGAGCTCGGCGGCCAGACCGCCAGGGCGCTGCTCAACCGCAACGCGCAGACCTCGATCAACTGGCCGCCCGCGGGCGTGCTCGACGCCGACGCGCTCGACCTGCTCTCGGTCAGCCCCGGCAAGGTCTCCACCGTCCTGCTCAACTCCACCAACCTGCCGCCGCAGCCGCCCGTCAGCCACACGCCCGACGCCGCCGCCACGCTCGACACCGTCGCCGGCCCGGTCAAGGCGCTGGTCGCCGACGCCGAGCTGAGCCGGCTGTTCGAGCCGACCGCGCCCACGACGGTGCTGCTCAGCACGCAGCGCTTCATCGCCGAGACCGCGATGATCGCCGCCGAGACCGGGCAGGTCGAGCCGCGGTCGCTGGTCGTCGCGCCGTCGCGCCGCTGGGACCCCAACCCGACGCTGGTCACCAGCCTGCTGAAGACCGCGGACAAGCTGCCGTGGCTGTCGATGACCACCCTCGACTCGATCAAGCCGAGCAAGACGGCCACGCCGCGGGCCGGGCTCACCTACACCGACCAGGACCGCAAGGAGGAGCTGAGCGCCAAGTACCTGGCCCCCGTCAAGGAGGTCGCCACGCAGGCGCAGCTCACCGCCTCGGTCACCGGGACCAAGGCGCCCTCGGCCTTCGACGCCGCGGTGCTCAGGCTCACCTCGTCGGCCTGGCGCAACAACACCCGCGCCGGCCGCGCGGTGACCAAGCTCGTCGGCACGGCCGTCGACGAGCGGATCGACAAGATCCAGATCACCGACGCGCCGCGCACGCTCGCCGGCAGCAACGGTGTGGTGCCCATCAGCGTGAAGAACTCGCTGGACAAGCCCGTCACGCTGCACATCGACGTCAAGTCCAACGACCGCGGGCGGCTGCAGATCCAGCCTCCGCCGCCGGAGCCGCTGGTGATCGGCGGCAACCAGAGCGGCACGCTCCAGGTCTACATGACCGCCACCACCAGCGGCGACGCCACCGTCACCGTGCAACTGCGCACGATCGACGGCCTGCCCTACGGCAAGCCGCAGCGCCTGACCATCCGCACCACCGGCTACACCGGCATCGCCCTGGTCATCGTGGGCGCCGCGCTGACGGTGATGCTCGCCGCCGTCGTGACGCGGATCCTGCGCCGCCGGTCGGAGCGACGGCTCGCGCGAGCGGGCAAATCCCGGGAGAGTGAGACCGTATGAGCCGCATGCTGCGGGCCAGCGCCATCATGGCGGCGGGCACGATGGTGTCCAGGGTCACCGGGTTCGCCCGCACGATGGTGCTGGCCTACGCCATCGGCACCGCGGCGCTGGGCGACTCCTACAACGCGGCCTACGCGATCCCGTACAGCATCCTCGACCTGCTGCTGCTCGGCGTGCTGAGCAGCGTCGTGGTGCCGATGATCGTCCGGGCGCAGCAGCACGACGCCGACGGCGGCCGCGCCTACGAGCAGCGCCTGCTGACGCTGGCCACCGCCGTGCTGGTCGTGGTGGCCGTGCTCGCCGTGCTGGGCGCGCCGCTGCTCATCGACCTCTACACCGACTGGGACCGCGGCAGCATCAAGTTCGAGACCGGGGTCATGCTGGCCCGGTTCATCCTGCCGCAGCTCGCCTTCTTCGGGATCGGCGCGGTCGCCGGCGCCATCCTGAACACCCGCGACCGCTACGGCGCTCCCATGTGGGCGCCGGTGCTCAACAACCTGGTCGTCATCTGCGTGTTCGTGGCCTACGCCGTGGTCGGCAGCGGGTCCGACATCGAGGCGGTCACCACCGGCGACCTCGCGCTGCTCGGTCTCGGCACCACGGCGGGCATCGTCGCCCAGGCGGTGGTGCTGATCGTCGCGCTCAAGCGGGTGGGGTTCTCGTTCGTGCCGCGTTTCGACGTGCGCAACGCCCGGCTGGGCGAGATGGGCAGGGCCGGAGTCTGGACCATCGGCTACGTGGTGGTCACCCAGCTCGGGTTCATGCTGACGACCAACCTGGCCAGCTCGGCGGGCAACGAGGTGGCCGGCCACGGCATCAGCCCGTACACGCTGGCGTTCCAGCTCTTCCAGCTCCCGTACGGGATCATCGGGGTGTCGGTGATCACGGCGATGCTGCCCCGGATGAGCCG
Source organism: Nonomuraea sp. NPDC005692 (assembly GCF_040631115.1). Classification (NCBI taxonomy): domain Bacteria; kingdom Bacillati; phylum Actinomycetota; class Actinomycetes; order Streptosporangiales; family Streptosporangiaceae; genus Nonomuraea; species Nonomuraea sp. NPDC005692. The sequence continues at coordinate 197,357 of NZ_JBEXYU010000011.1, forward strand.
GGCGGTGGGCGAGGGCCGGCTCGACGACGTGCGCACCGAGTTCGGGTCGAGCGTGCGGCTCATCTGCTCGCTCATGGTGCCGGTCTCGCTGCTGCTGATGGTGCTCGGCCCGGCGATCACCGTGCCGATCTACGGCCACGGCGCCAACAGCGTCGCCGACGCCGTCTACATCGGGAACGTGCTGCAGGTCTACGGCCTCGCGCTGGTGCCGTTCGCGGTGTTCCAGCTCCTGCTGCGGGTGTTCTACAGCTTCGGCGACACCCGTACGCCGGTGTTCGTGGGGGCCGGCACGACCGCGGTCAACGCGCTGCTCATGGTGATCTTCTTCGTGCTGCTGCCCGCCCGCTACGCGGTGATGGGCCTGGCGCTGGCGTACGCCGTCGCGTACGGGCTGGGCGCGGTCCTGGCCTGGACGCTGGCCAGCCGCCGCGTCCAGGGCCTGGGCGGCTGGACCATCGGCACGGCGCTGACCAGGATGTACCTGGCCTCGCTGCCCACCGCCGTGCTGGGGCTGCTCACGGTCTGGGTGGTCACTCAGCTGTTCGGCGGTCTCGGTTTCGTCAACTCGCTGATTGTCCTGGCCGTGGGTGGTGGGCTGGGACTGTTGCTCTATCTCGCCGTCGCCCACAGGATGCGCATAGCGGAGGTCAACTCACTCGTTGGTATGGTCGCCAGACGCGTAGGTCGGTAGTAATTGGGAAATCCGGCATATGGACGGACTTGACCACGACGGCTGACGAGTTTCCCGCTGGCAAAGAACGCGGGCGGAATCGACTCGGCACTACCATGGTGCCCGACACGCGCGAATGGAAGCAGGAGGGGCGTGGGCGGATCCACCCGGCATAGCGTGCCTACGTGGGACACCACCACGCAGGTGAGTCGAGTCATGAGCACGCCCGATCGGCCTAGCGGAGAGAGCCTGTGAGCACGTCGGCCGTGGAACCCGGCACCCGACTGGCCGAACGCTTCCGGCTGGAGGACCGCGTCACCGAGTCCGACGGCGCGACCCTGTGGAAGGCGATCGACGAGATCCTCGCGCGCCCGGTGGCGGTGCACACGTTCGGCCCCGACTTCCCGCGCGTGCACGAGGTCGTCACCGCCGCCCGTGCCGCGAGCCGACTCACCGACCCGCGCCTGACGCAGGTGTTCGACGCCGGCGAGGACGACAAGCACTCCTACGTGGTCAGCGAGTGGGTCACCGGCGAGACGCTGACCGACCTGCTCGCCGCCGGCCCGCTGGAGCCCGAGCGCGCGGCCGGCCTGGTGGCCGAGGCCGCCGAGGCGCTGGCGCACGCCCACGAGGCCAAGCTCTACCACCTGTGCCTGCGCCCGTCCCACCTGGTCTGGACGACGGGCAACACGGTCAAGGTGCTCGGCGTGGCCGTCGACGCCGCGCTGTCCGGGCTCACCACCGACCAGCCCGCCCTCGACGACGCCGAGGGGCTGGGCAGGCTGCTGTACGCCGGCCTGACCGGCCACTGGCCCGGCGACGAGGAGGAGGGCGGCCTGCCCGCCGCTCCCATGATCGACGGGCACTTCTGCTCGCCGCGACAGGTCACCGCCGGCGTCCCGAACTATCTGGACACCGTCACCGTCCGCGCCTGCCTTCCCGAGTCGCGCAAGGGCCAGGGCGCGCTGGTGAGCCCGTCCGAGGTCGCCGAGGCGCTGGCCGACGTGGCGCGGCCCATGCCGATCGCCATCTCCTACCCCTCGACGCCGGCGGTCGCCTCCGCCTCGCACACCGAGGGCCTCGACATCGCCCACCGGCAGCAGCGCACCATGCCGCCCCCGCCGCCGGTGCCGCGCCGGCCGCCCAGCCAGGGCGGCGGCAGCGTGCTCAACCGGGTGCTGATGACGCTGGTGGTGCTGCTGGTCATCGCCGCCGTGGGCGTCGGCGCCTGGACGATCGGCCGCAGCCTCGGCAGCCCCGCCACCCCCGAGGCGTCGGTCAGCCCGACCACCGGCAAGTCCTCCGCCTCGGCCTCGGCCCAGGCCGTCAAGCCGGACAAGGCCAAGGGCTTCGACCCCCTCGGCGACGACGGCGACGAGAAGTCCGACATCGCCGAGCTGGCCATCGACGGCAAGCCCAGCACGGCCTGGACGACCCAGAGCTACGGCAACGCCGAGCTGGGGAACCTCAAGAAGGGCGTCGGCCTGCTGCTCGACATGGGCAAGTCCATGCAGATCAGCGACGTGGTGGCCACGCTGGCCAAGGCCGACGGCGCGAGCGTCGAGCTGAAGGTCGGCGACTCCCCCGAGCTCGGCTCGCTCAAGACCGTGGCGACCGAGAAGAGCGCCTCGGGCAAGACCACCCTGACCCCCGAGGACCCGGCAACCGGTCGGTACGTTTTGATCTGGTTTACGCGCGTTCCGGCAGATGCGGGCCAGTTTCGTGGCACCATCTATGAAGTAGTGGTGCATTCTCCCGGATCGGCATAAATCAGGAATCTCTCTTGTGAACTCCCCACCCGAGACACCCTCACCAGCGGAGCGGCCGGCGATCACAGACGCCGAGCTGCTGACCGCGCACATCAACGGGGATCCACACGCGTTCAGCGAGATCGTCAAAAGGCACCGTGACCGCATGTGGGCGGTGGCGCTGCGTACTCTCGGTGACCCTGACGAGGCGGCGGACGCCGTTCAGGACGCGTTCGTCTCCGCATATCGCAAGGCCGCCTCGTTCCGTGGCGAGGCGGCGGTCACCACCTGGCTCCACCGCATCGTCGTCAACGCCTGCCTCGACCGGATGCGGCGCAAGTCCGTCCGTCCGGTGGCCGACGACGAACTGATCGAGGCCGCCGAGCGGGACAGCCCGCTCCCCGACCAGACCGTCGAGCGCGAGGTCTCGATGGAGGTTTCGGCCGCTCTGAAACTGCTGCCCGCCGACCAGCGAGCGGCGCTCGTGCTCGTGGACATGATGGGCTATTCGGTCGAAGACGCAGCTCAGGTGCTACAGGTGCCGAGCGGCACCGTGAAGAGCAGATGCGCACGGGGTCGCGCGAAACTTGCCCCAATTCTTTCGCATCTGCGGAACCGTTCGGACCTCAATCGCGTCTCATCCGCGAAGGGAGCAGAACTTCGTGACGGGTGATACGCACTACGATCTTGAGGTCCTGGCCGAGCTGGCAGAGGATCTCTTGGACGCCGCGACGGCACGCCGGGTCCGCGAGCATCTCGCGGTCTGCGACCCCTGTGGGGAGCTGCTGGCAGACCTTGCGGCGGTTCGCGAGGTGCTCGCGGCGACCCCAACACCGGCCATGCCGATGGGCGTCGCACTGCGCATCGACAAGGCGCTGGCCGCCGAGGCGGAGTCCCGCCGCGGGGGTGTCGACCTCGTGGAAGCACCAGACTGGGACAGGCTCATGCGGGACTCCCCGTGGGAGCAGCCGGCGGCGGAGATCCCCGAGCCGGTACGTCTCGGGGTGGTCTCCGACGACGGCACCATCGTCCCGGCCCGGACCAGGTCGGCACGGCGGCGCAGGTGGGCCATGCCCGCCGTGGCGGCGTCGGCGGCGGCCGCGGTGGTGGTCGGCACGCTGGCGCTCTCGGGCGGGTTGCTGGCCGGCGGGAGCGAGCCGGGCGGTTCGTCCGGGCCCACGGTGGCGCAGCCCGCGACACCGTCGAAGCCCCACCAGCGGGCCAGGGCCTACGCGCTGACCGACAGCAACTACAACTACAGCGACCGGGAGCTGCGCCAGCCGCTGCTCGGGTACTTCGGCGCCGCTCCGGCCCTCGAAGGCCCCACGGACACCGCCAGGGTCGACCGATGCGTCGGCAAGGTGGCCGCCCGTTCGAAGCTGAAGACGTTCGCGGTCGACCAGGGCCAGTACAACGGTCAGGAGGCGCTGATCGTGGCCTCCTGGAAGGACCAGGCCGCCAAGAAGCTGCGCATCGACATCGTCGACCCGTTCAATTGCAAGAACCTGCGCAAGCCCACATTGGGCCGCTGGTAATCGAAAGCCCACGTCAGAGCCCGCTTCGGCGGGCTCTTTCGTTTTGCGGGCAGGGCCGGGAATCAGCGCGGCCTAGGATCTGTTGAGCCCGAAGCAAACAGCAGACGAGGAAGGCGTGGGAGCGTTGAGCGACGTTCGTAACGTGATCATCATTGGGTCGGGCCCTGCGGGCTACACCGCGGCCGTCTACTCCGCGCGCGCCGAACTCAAGCCGCTGGTCTTCGAGGGCTCCGTGACGGCGGGCGGTGCGCTCATGAACACCACCGACGTGGAGAACTTCCCCGGGTTCCCCGACGGCATCATGGGCCCCGATCTGATGGACAACCTGCGCAAGCAGGCCGAGCGCTTCGGCGCCGAGCTGGTGGCCGACGACGTGGTCGAGGTCGACCTGGAGGCCAACCCCAAGGTCGTCAAGACCCACACCGACACCTACTACGCCAAGTCGGTGATCCTGACCATGGGCTCGGGCTACCGCGAGCTCGGCCTGGAGAACGAGAAGCGCCTGTCCGGCCACGGCGTGTCCTGGTGCGCCACCTGCGACGGCTTCTTCTTCCGCAACAAGGACATCGTGGTCGTGGGCGGTGGCGACACCGCCATGGAGGAGGCGACGTTCCTGACCCGGTTCGGGCGCATGGTGACGGTCGTCCACCGGCGTGGTGAGCTGCGCGCCAGCAAGATCATGCAGGAGCGCGCGTTCGCCAACGAGAAGATCCGTTTCGTCTGGGACTCCGAGGTCGTCGACGTGCTCGGCGACACCAAGGTCGAGGCGGTCAAGCTGCGTAACGTCAAGACCGGCGAGGAGTGCGAGCTGGCGACCGACGCGCTGTTCCTGGCCATCGGTCACGACCCGCGCACCGACCTGGTCAAGGGCCAGATCGAGCTCGACGAGAACGGGTACATCAAGGTCGCCTCGCCGTCGACCGCCACCAACATCGACGGCGTGTTCGCGGCCGGCGACGTCGTCGACCACACCTACCGCCAGGCCATCACCGCGGCCGGCACCGGCTGTGCCGCCTCGCTCGACTCCGAGCGCTGGCTCGCCAACAACGAGAAGTAAGGAGCGCACCGTGAAGGCAGTTACCGACGCCACGTTCGAGACCGAGGTCCTCAAGAGCGACAAGCCCGTGCTGGTCGACTTCTGGGCCGAGTGGTGCGGCCCGTGCCGTCAGGTCGCGCCCATCCTCCAGGAGATCGCGAACGAGCACGGCGACAAGCTCGAGATCGTCAAGCTGAACATCGACGAGAACCCCGAGGTTCCCCGCCAGTACGGCGTGCTCCAGATCCCCACGATGAACGTCTACAAGGGTGGCGAGGTCGTGAAGCAGATCATCGGCGCCAAGCCGAAGGCCATGCTGCTGCGCGAGCTCGACGGCATCATCTAGTCGCCCTCATGTGAAGGCCCCCTGCGGCGATGCCCGCGGGGGGCTTTCGTTTGCCCTTCTTCGGCCCCCAAGAGCCGTCAGACGGGACGAAGGGCGCGCTCCGGGCTCATGGACCCCAGAAGCCGTTCGAGGGCCACCTCGACGTCCTCACGCCACGAGATGGCGCTCTTCAGCTCCAAACGCAGGCGCGGAAACCGCAAATGCGGTCGAACCGTCTTAAAACCCACAGAAAGCAAGTATTCAGCAGGAACTACACAACTAGGCTCTTCCCACTTCAGGTCGCCGAACGCCTCAATGGCCTTCACCCCGCGCCGGGTCAGATCCTTCGCCACGCCCTGAATCAGCATCCGGCCCAGCCCGCCGCCCGAGAACTCGGGGATGATGTGGGCCGTCATCAGCAGCACCGCGTCGGCGCTCACCGGCGAGGTGGGGAAGGCCAGCGAACGCGGGCTGTAGAGCGGCGGGCTGTAGAGGACGAACCCGGCCGGAACCCCGTCGACGTAGGCGATTTTCCCGCAGCTGCCCCACTCCAGCAGGGTGCCCGAGATCCAGGCCTCCTTCTCCAGCCCGGAGTCGCCGGAGTGCACGGCGCGCTCGCCACTGACGGGATCGAGCTCCCAGAACACGCACCGCCGGCAGCGGCGTGGCAGATCTTCGAGATTGTCCAGGGTTATGTTGACCAGCCGGCGCGACAACTACGGCCCCTATCGTCGACCCAGAAAAGCGCGCGAAAACCGCGTCCGTTGGTGGCATGGTAGCTCAGTGAAGATGGAGCCAGCGGATACCACGACGGTCGAGCCCGGTCACGAAGGACATGTCCGACTGGCGTAATCTGGTATTTCGGTCCGATATGACACCTAGGAGGTGGGCCGTGACGGAAGAGCAGGATCACGGTCAGACACCCGCGACCCAAGGGTCGCGCATCGACGCCTACGTCGATCGGTACGCCGCGCGAGCTACCGGGATGGTCGCCTCCGAGATCCGAGCTCTCTTCGCCGTCGCGTCGAGACCCGAGGTGGTCTCGCTCGCCGGCGGCATGCCGTACGTCACGGCGCTCCCCCTCGACATGGTCGGCGAGCTGGTCTCCGACCTGGTCACCACGCGCGGCACGGTCGCGCTGCAGTACGGTTCCGGCCAGGGTGATCCGCACCTGCGCGAGCAGATCTGCGAGGTCATGCGGCTGGAGGGGATCGAGGCCGGGGCGAACGACGTCGTCGTCACCGTCGGTTCACAGCAGGCGCTCGACCTGATCACCCGGATCTTCATCGACCCGGGCGACGTCGTGCTCGCCGAAGGCCCGTCGTACGTAGGGGCCCTGGGGACGTTCTCCGCCTACCAGGCCAAAGTGGTTCACATCGCCATGGACGATCAGGGCATCGTGCCCGAATCGCTGGCGCAGACCATCTACGCGCTGGAGACCGCCGGAGCGCCCGTCAAGTTCCTCTACACGATCCCGACCTTCCAGAACCCGGCCGGCGTCACGCTCAACCTGGCCAGGCGGCAGCAGGTGCTCGACATCTGCCAGCGTGCCGGCATCCTCATCATCGAGGACAACCCGTACGGGCTGCTCGGCTTCGACGGCGAGCCCATGCGCGCCCTGCGCGCCGACAACCCCGACGGCGTGGTCTACCTGGGGTCGTTCTCCAAGACGCTCGCCCCCGGCTTCCGCGTCGGCTGGGCGCTCGCGCCGCACGCCATCCGCGACAAGCTGATCCTGGCCATGGAGTCGGCCGTGCTGTCGCACTCGGTGTTCACGCAGCTCGCCGTGGGCCAATTCCTGGCCACGCAGCCGTGGCGGGAGCAGATCAAGTCCTTCAAGGAGCTCTACCGCGAGCGGCGCGACTCCATGCTGGACTCCCTGGAGGCCCTGATGCCGCCCGAGGTCACCTGGACCCGTCCGGCCGGCGGCTTCTTCGTCTGGGCGACCCTGCCCGAAGGGCTCGACTCCAAGGCGATCCTGCCGCGGGCCGTGGCCGAGCGGGTGGCGTTCGTGCCCGGCACCGGGTTCTTCTCCGACGGCAGCGGCGCCCGGCACATGCGACTGTCCTACTGCTTCCCCGAGCCCGACCGCATCCGCGAGGGCGTCCGGCGCCTGTCCGGGGTGATCGAGCAGGAGATGCAGCTCCGGGACATGTTCGGCACCGGCTCCGGTCCCGAGCGGGCCGGCGTCGACACTCCGGGGCCCGAACTGGCCTAGCTTCCTCGGTACGGCCGGCGCTCCCCGGGGACGGGGACGCCGGCCGTACTCGTGTGCGGGCCTCACCTACACCATTCGCCGCCAGCCGCCGGTACGGTTGGACGCGTACGATCAGCGGAGGAGATGTGATGAGCGATCTGGGCCACGTGCTCGTGCTGGCCGGGGGCCTCTCCTATGAGCGGGAGGTGTCCCTGCGCTCCGGCCGCCGGGTGAGCGAGGTGCTGCGCGCCACGGGCATCGACGTGGAGGCCCGCGACACCGACGCCTCCCTCGTGCCCGCCATCCTCGCCGACCCGCCCGAGGCGGTGTTCGTCACCCTCCACGGCGGCGCGGGCGAGGACGGCGCGATCCGTTCCGTGCTCGAACTCCTCGACGTGCCCTACGTCGGCGCCGGCCCCGACGCCTGCCGCGTGGCCTTCGACAAGCCCACCGCCAAGGCCGTCGTACGCTCGGTCGGCCTGCGCACCCCCGAGTCCGTCACCCTCCCCAGGGAGACCTTCCACGACCTCGGCGCCACGGTCGTGCTCGGCCGCATCATCGACCGTCTCGGCCTCCCCCTGTTCGTCAAGCCCGCCCGCGGCGGCTCGGCGCTCGGCGCGTCCATCGTCCGCACGGCCGAAGAGCTGCCCGCCGCCATGGTCGGCTGCTTCGCCTACGGCGACACCGCCCTCATCGAGCGGTACGTCGAGGGCGTCGAGGTGTCGGTCTCGGTCGTCGACCTCGGTGAGGGGCCCGTGGCGCTGCCGGCCGTGGAGATCGTCCCCGACGCCGGCGTCTACGACTACGCCGCCCGCTACACCGCCGGGCACACCGAGTTCTTCGCCCCCGCCCGCCTCTCCGCGGCCGCCGCCGACGCCTGCGCCCGGATGGCCGTGACGGCGCACACGGCGTTGGGGCTGCGGGACATCTCCCGTACCGACCTGATCGTGGACGCGGCCGACGACCCGCACTTCCTGGAGGTCAACGTGGCGCCGGGGATGACGGAGACATCGCTGCTGCCGATGGCCGCGGAGGCAGCGGGACGCGACCTCGGCGACCTCTGCCGCACCCTCCTCCAAAACGCCGCCCACCGCCCCCGCCCCTAACCCCCCTCTCCTCGCCCCTCTTCCCCGCGGCGGCTCCTCTCCACCGCCGCGCGCCAGCTCTTCACGTCCCCGCGCGGCGACTCTTCTCTTCCGCCGCGCGGGCGCTGCTCTCTTGTTCACCGCGCGCCGCCGCCTGTTGTCCACCCCGCGAGGGCTCCCCCTTGTCCGCCGGGCGACGATCACTCTCGTCCCTCACGCTGCTGCTGCTCTCTTGTCCCTTGTGCGGCGACTCCCCTTGTCCATCACACGACAGCCTCCTCATCCACCACGCAGCCACCGCTCACGCCCCATCGCGTGGCTGCTGCGCCCATGTCCCCCGCGCGACGACTCCCGATATCCGCCGCACGACAGCCCCCTCATCCGCCAGGCGACCACCGCTCCTGTCCCTCACACGACCGCTGCCCCCTTGTCCCTCATGCGGCGACTCCTCTTGTTCGCCAGGCGACCACCGCTCTCTTCCGCGGCGCGGCCGCCTTCGTGCACCGCGTGGTGCTGTCCCTGTCCCCCGCGGCGACTCCCCTCGTCCACCACACGACAGCCCTCTTGTCCGCCAGGCGGCGACTGTTTGCGTCCCGCCACGTGGCTGCTGCCCCTCGTCTACCGCGTGGCTGCTCCCTTCTCCGCGCGGCCAGCCCCCTCTTCTGCAGCGATAGCTCCTCCATTCCTCCGTGCGGCAACTCCTGCACTTCCCCCGCGTGGGCCCGCCCCCCTCCCGTCTCGCCCTCCGAATCCGGCCCTGTTTCCTCGCCTCCCCTCTCCGCTCCTTCCTCCGTCTCCCGCTTGAGACGAGCTCCTGTCTCCTCACGCACCCACTTTCGAAGCCGGCCTCCCCTCCCTTGCAGGGTGCCTCTCGCAGCGCGTCACCCACCTCTCCGCCAGAGCCCTGCAACCAACGCCTCTCCTGGTCCCACCTCCTCAGCGCGTTCCTCCTACGTCCCTCGCTCCCCGCGTCCCGGCGCGCTCCCCTGGCCGCTGCTCTCCACCGCTCCCCCAGCCGAGTGCCTCGCCCACCGGATGTCCTTCAGCGTGCCTCTCCTCGACCGCCTGTCACTGACCGCCTTCAGCGCACTTCTCTCTCGGGACGTCTCCCACGGCGCGTCACCGCTTCTCCCGCAGCAGGAATTTCCTCCACGCCGTTCATCAGCGCCTCTCCTTGGCCGTCCATGACTGACCGCTTTCGGCGCCCCTCCCTTAAGACCTCCACCCGCAGCACGCCACCGCTTCTCCTCCAGCGCGCCTCGCTCATGGTTACTGGTCATCAGCGCTCCCGCCCGCCATCCGTCACTGAGCAGTTCTCCCCGACACCTCGACACCTCGCCGCCGCGTCCGCTTCAGCGAGGCTCTCCTCGGCCGTCCCTCGGCGAGGCCTCTTCAGCGCGTGTCCTCTCCAACGCCTTCGGACTCATGGCCCGGCGTTTCCCATCGCGCCCGCCATCCCGTGCGCCGAACTGACGGCGCCTTCTTGAAGGCTTGCTTCCCTTGCGCTCTGCGGCGCCGGAACCGCATGCCTCGGTGTCACCGACCTTCCCCCTCCCCACCGGTCGCCGCCTGATGGGCGGCCCCTCCTCCTTTCGATGCCTCGGCTGGTTGCAGTCGCTTCACCCATGAACAGCGGCCGTGGACCCGCCAGACCCCGCCGACCGCTCCGCCGCCATCCATCGCTATGCCGCAAAGGCGGCCCGGTCGCAACCGCACCGTCCCACAGCCCTGACAACGGCCACCGTTTGAAGCATCAGCGCAACGCCGGCGAGAAGCACCACCGCCAACGCCCACGAGGGAACTGCGAGAACCACCATCGGCGCCCCCGCCCCTCCCAACCTCCCGCCCAAGCACCTTGCATAGCCTTACGGTGTGCCGATCAATCCCGCCCACCCAAAGAGCTTCGCCAGCGACAACCACGCAGGCGTGCACCCCGACATCCTCAACGCCATGACCGTCGCCAACCAGGGAGACGCTCCCGCCTACGGCGACGACACCTGGACCTCAACCTTCGAGCGCAAAATCAAGGAAACGTTCGGCCCCACAGCGGAAGGCTTCGCCGTACTCAACGGAGCCGGTGCCAACATGGTCGGCCTGGCCCTCATGCTCGGCCGCTACGACGCCATCCTCTGCGCCGACACCGCCCACATCGCCACCCACGAAACGGGCGCCACGGAACGCCTCCTGGGCGTGAAGCTCCGAACCATCCCCACCCCGCAGGGCAAGCTCCACCCGGACGACATCAAGGCCCACCTCCACCTCATCGGCCAGCACCACGAGCCCCAACCGACGGTCGTCTCCATCTCCCAGGTGACCGAGTTGGGCACCTGCTACTCCCCCACCGAGATCGCCGCCCTGGCCGAAACGGCCCACGCCTCCGGCCTACGCCTCCACGTGGACGGTGCCCGCCTCGCCAACGCCGCCGCCCACCTGAACTGCTCCCTGAAAGCCATCACCACGGACGCAGGCGTGGACGTCTTCAGCTTCGGCGGCACCAAAAACGGCGCCATGGCTGCCGAAGCGGTGGTCGTCCTGGACCCGTCCTTGACGGACGCAGTCCCCTACCTCCGCCGCCAGTCACTCCAGCTGGCCTCCAAGATGCGCTTCATCTCAGCCCAGCTCTCCGCTCTCCTGACCGACGACCTGTGGCGCCGCAACGCCTCCCACGCCAACCAGATGGCACGCCGCCTGGCGGACGGCCTCGCGGACGTACCCGGCGTCACCCTCACCCACCCCGTGGAGTCCAACGCCGTCTTCGCCACCCTCCCCCACGCCACCTCAGAATCCCTCCTACAGGACTACCTCTTCCACTACTGGGACGAGACCGCAGGCACGGTCCGCTGGATGACCGCCTTCGACACCACCGAAGAGCACGTGGACGACTTCCTGGCCGCCCTCCACAAAGCAGCCACCCCCTGACCTCCGGCCCCGTTTCACGTGAAACACCGCCTCCGACCACGCTCCTCCGACTGGGAGTCCCGCAGGCGTTTCACGTGAAACACGGCCACTCGCCGCTCCAGGAGCGCCGTTCGATGTAGAACCCGCCAAAGGTCCCGCCAGGCGCGGACGCGAGGCGTGGGGCCCGAGACGCGGGGCGTGAGGAGCGGGGCGTAGGGCGCGGAGGCGCGGGGCGTGGGGCGCGGGCGTGAGGGGTAGGGCGCGGGGTACGGGGCGTGGGGTGCGGGGCGTGGCCAGCCGAACCGCCTGATGCCAGCTCGAGAAGGGGCCGTGGCTAAACGAGAACCTCCCCGCGCGACCATCAGCACGCTACTTCGAGAACGAAGCCGCCGAGCAATCACCACGCGGCACTGAGCGAGCTGGGGGCCTAGGAAACCGGTCGAGCCGGTCGAGGCGGAAGCCGGGTGAGCTGGAGAGCCGGTCGAGGCGGAGAGCCGACCGAACTGGAGACCTGGGCGAGCTGTAGCGAGCTGGAGAGAGCCCCAAGGCCGCAGCCCGGCCAGCCATCGCGCTCGCCACACATGCCGCACCCCCGACGCGACACAGTGCACAGGCCCACCGCGACACTGCGGACACGCCCACAAGACGAAGCGAGACCGGACGCAGACGAACAGAAGAGCAGGCGAACAGAAGAGCAGGCGAACAGAAGAGAGAAGGGAAGAGAAGAGGAGGAGGAAAGAGTCGAGGAAGCGGTTTCACGTGAAAGAGCGAGTGGTTTCACGTGAAACAGGCGAGGTCAGTCCTCGCGCTCCCGCATCGCCCGTGCCGCCTCAGGCGCCATCGTCCCGATGATGCGCTCAAGGTCGTCGATCGTCGCGAACTCCACCACGATCCGCCCCTTACGCCGCCCCAAGTCGACCTTGACCTTCGTCTCGAAGTGGTCGGAGAGCCGGTCCGCCAGATGGGTCAGACCAGGAGCCGTAGGCTTGGGCACCTGCCGCTCCCGCGGCGCCTTCTGCGCAGCCTTCGCGCTGCCCATGGCGACGATCTCCTCCACCGCCCTCACGGACAGCAGCTCCGCCACGATGCGCTTGGCCAACTCGACCTGCTCCTCCGCACTGCTCAGGCCAAGCAGGGCGCGAGCGTGCCCGGCGCTGATGGTGCCGGCGGCCACGCGGAGCTGAACCTCCGGCGGGAGGTTCAGCAGCCGGAGCGTGTTGGTGATGTGAGATCGAGAGCGCCCCACCTTGCTGGCCAGCTGCTCGTGGGTCGCCTGGAAGTCGTCCAGCAACTGCTGGTAGGCGGCCGCCTCTTCCAGGGCGTTCAGCTGCTCGCGCTGGAGGTTCTCGATGAGCGCGTCCCGGAGGAGGTCGGTGTCCTGGGTGTTCCGGACGATCGCCGGGACCGGGTCGAGACCGACCTGCTGGCACGCCCGCCAGCGCCGCTCCCCCATGATCAGCTCATACTGGCCGCCCCCCACGGAGCGCACCACGATCGGCTGCAGAAGGCCGACCTCGCGGATGGAGTCGGCGAGCTCCTGGAGGCGCTCGTCGTCGAACACCTCACGCGGCTGACGCGGGTTGGGCACGATCGCGGTCAGCGCGACCTCTCTGAAGTACGCTCCAGCGATCGGCTTCGGACCTGCCTCGACCGTGGAACCGTTCGAGGGAGCGGGCGCCGCACCCGGGCCGTCAACGATGGGTCCGGTCGGAATGAGTGCCCCGAGTCCCTTGCCCAATCCCCGCCGCTGCTGACTCACTGCGTCTCCTCATCCAGCCGGTCGATTCCGGTCACTCCAGGAGAGGTTACCGTTGCGGGCCCAGCGGGGTGCCCCCACGCCACACACAGTCCTGTGGGATTTACGCCGACACGGTTACAAATCTGCCCAACTCACGACTCGCGCCGAACGAGACCACCTACCGCCGACGTTCACCGGGTCCAAGCAGGAGCAGGCACACCGGAGCGCGGGCTACGCCCTCAAGCCGTACCTCTGAGACCCGCGAGCGACCAGAGGTCAGGCCACGGTGGCGCGGTGGGCGATCTCGCGGGCCGCGTCCATGTACGCCATCGCCCCGCTCGACCCCGGATCGTACGTCATGACCGACTGCCCATAGCTGGGTGCCTCCGACAGCCGGACGCTGCGCGGGATGACCGTCTTCAGCACCGTCTCCCCGAAGTGCGACCGCACCTCGTCGGCGACCTGCGAAGCCAGCCGGGTACGCCCGTCGTACATCGTCAGGACGATCGTGGAGAGCCGCAGAGCCGGGTTGAGGTGAGCCTTGATGAGGTCGACGTTCCTGAGGAGCTGCCCCAGGCCCTCCAGCGCGTAGTACTCGCACTGGATCGGGATCATGACCTCTTCGGCGGCGACCAGGGCGTTGACCGTCAGCAGGCCGAGGGACGGCGGGCAGTCGATGACGATGTAGTCGAACTCCTCCTCGTACGCCGCCAGCGCCCGCCGGAGCCGGGCCTCCCGCGCCACCAGGGAGACGAGCTCGATCTCCGCGCCGGCCAGGTCGATCGTGGCGGGCGCGCAGTAGAGGTTCGGCATCTCGGGGACCTGCTTGACGATCTCCACCATGGGCAGATCGTCGACGAGCACCTGGTAGACATCCGGTACGTCACCGCGATGCTCAGTGGCCAGAGCCGTCGAGGCGTTGCCCTGCGGGTCGAGGTCCACCACGAGGACGCGCTGGCCGTGCATCGACAGGGCCGCGGCAATGTTCACCGAAGTGGTGGTCTTGCCGACGCCGCCCTTCTGGTTGGCGACCGCGATCACTCTGCATTTCGCCGGCCGCGGCCAGGAGTTGTCGCCGTCGCCGCTGGTGCCGCCCCTCTGGGTGGCGGCCGGCTGCTCGACGGCTGGCTGGGTGGCGGCCGGTTGGGTGGCGGCAGGTGTTTCACGTGAAACCACTGAACTGAGCGCCTCTCGTACCAACGGCGAATCACCGGGGTTCAGGGGGGTCTGGGTCACGTTGGCCATCCTTTCAACCAGTGGTGTGCCGGTGCCGGGAATTTGCTGTTGCGACACGCCCATTTCGGGCCATCCAACCCCGGTTGGGCTCTCGGACCGACGGCTGTCCGGCCAGCCAAGACCGCAAGACGCGACTGGCACAACCGTCACCTCCTTCGTCGCCGCCTGGCTCGCTCCGGCGCGCGACCCGCTACCACCCGAACCAATGTTGCAGGCGGCTCGACCTTACCGTGCCCGACGGTCACAAGCTCGGCCGTTCGGGCCCCGCAGGCCCGCAATTGGGACTCCGCCTCGGCGAGCTCGCCGGCGGCTCGCTCCCCCTTCATGGCTATCAGTTCGCCGCCCTCGCGCAGAAGAGGCATGGCCCATTTCAGCAGCCGGTCGAGCGGCGCGACCGCCCGAGCACTGGCGACGTCGAACTCCCGCTCCCCCGCCAGATCCTCGGCCCGCCCGCGCAGCACCTCGACGTTGTCCAGCTTGAGCGCCTCGACGCACTCCTCCAGGAACACCGTACGGCGAAGCAACGGCTCCAGCAGCGTGACCTCGATGTCCTGGCGGACGATGGCCAGCACCAGCCCCGGCAGGCCCGCCCCGGAGCCGATGTCCACCAGCCGCACCTCCGGCGGCACGGCCTCGGCGACCACGGCGCAGTTGAGCAGGTGGCGATCCCAGATACGCGGCACCTCACGCGGCCCCAGCAGTCCCCGGACGACGCCCGGGCCCGCCAGCAGCGCGGCGAACGCGTTCGCGCGATCCCATGCCTCCCCGGCGAAGACGTCCCGCGCTATGTCCGGCGGCGCCGGAAGCTCTTCGCTCACTGGATGCTGGCCCTTTCTCGGTCTCAGGTGGTGTTCGTACTCAGGTTGCCTGCTCGGCGATGATGCCGGTGGGCTTTCGACGGTGGATGTCTCGACGTTCTAGGGGCGGTGTCCACCCAAGGCTAGATGTGAGATCACACTGGAAGACTAGCGGGCTGGCATGTGGGTGACGGTCGAGCACGCCGCCGCGTACCCCTCCCGATCCACCCTTGACACCAACCCCCCCATAAACGACATAAAGCGTATATCGCCCGATAGCACCACTCGGAGTCGCTTTCCGGATGAATGCCAAGGCCAGCGCACAAAACCGCACGCTCCCCCACTAACAGCGCCGAACCTAAACGCCAGCGCACGAAGACGCCGGAAAACGCTCCAACAACAAGGAACAGGGATCGATGCGCGCAAGCATGGAGGCCAGCCCGCAAACCCGCTAGTGGCCCACTAAGGCCCCGCATCCCATACGTACAGCTATAGATACGGAAACGGCCGCCCATCAGCGCACCCAAGCGCCGACAGACGGCCGAACCGACTCACCATGCACGTATCAGGCGGGAAGGACCACCACGTACCGCTGCGGCTCCTCACCCTCGGACTCGCTGCGCAGCCCGGCGGCCGCCACCGCGTCGTGGACGATCTTCCGCTCGAACGGCGTCATAGGGTGCAGCGCCTTCGGCTCACCCTTCTCCTTGACCTGGATCGCGACCTCGGTGCCGAGCTTGCTCAGCTCGGCCCGGCGCCGCTCGCGGTAGCCGGCGACGTCGAGCATGAGCCGCGAACGCTCCCCGGTCTGCCGGTGGACGGCCAGCCGGGTCAGCTCCTGCAGCGCCTCCAGGACCTCTCCCGCGGGCCCCACCAGCTCGTTGCCCTTGAGCCCCACGACGGAGACCATGGCGCGGTCGCCCTCGACATCCATGTCGATGTCGCCGTCGATGTCGGCGATGTCGAGAAGGCCCTCGACGTAGTCGGCAGCGATCTCGCCTTCCTGCTCAAGCGCGTTGAGATCAGGAGCCTTCTCCTGCTCGGCCTCGGTCATCGCCGGCCTCTCCTTCGTGTTCAAGACTTCTTGCTGCCGGTGCGCTTGCTGCGGGACTGGCGGCTGGGCTGCTGCCTAATGATCTTAGGCTCCGGGGCGGCGGGAGGGGCCTCCTCTTCCGGAGTGGTCTTGCGCATCTTGGCCACAAGGCCGGGCTTGGGCGTCACGGGGATGGCGTTGCCCTTGGCGTCGAACTGCGGCATCGGGTGCCGGCTGTAGAACCAGTGCTGCTGGCCCAGAGTCCACAGGTTGGTGGTGACCCAGTAGAGGATCAGGCCCAGCGGGAAGTTGAGGCTGAAGAAGGCGAACAGCGGCGAGATGTACATCAGGATCTTCTGCTGCTGCGCCATGGGGTTGTCCGGCATCTGCGCCATCGAGCGGGTCACGCTCTGCCGGACGGTGAGGAACGTGGTCAGCGAGCTGATCGCCACGAAGAAGCCGATGACGACCTTCTGGGCGATGTCAGGGGCCTCGAAGAACGTGGCGGGCAGGGGAGCGTTGATGATCAGCGCGTGCTTGGCGCTGTCGACCAGTTCCTGCGACATGCCGAACTTGGCCTGGTCGGCGGCGATGGCCCGCAGCACGGTGAACATCGAGATGAAGATCGGGAACTGCGCCACGACGGGGAGGCAGCCACCGAGGGGGTTGGCGCCCGCACCCTGGTACAGCGCCATGACCTCCTGGTTCATGCGCTGCTTGTCGTTCTTGTAGCGCTTGCGGAGCTCCTGGACCTTCGGTGCCAGCTCCTGCATCTTCCGCGACGACCGCATCTGCTTGAGGAACAGCGGGAAGATGAGGATCCGCATGCAGACGGTCAGCGTGACGATGGTCAGCGCCCAGGTCAACCCGCTGTTGGGGTCGAGGAAAGTGCTGTAGACCTGGTGGATCCAGGTGATGACTTGGGCGACGGCCGTGTACAGCCAATTGAGCCAGGACAGCTCCACCGAGCTAGCTCCCTTGCGTTTCGTGGGACCGGACCGGGCGTGGGGGCACCGGGTCTATACCTCCGGGATGGAATGGGTGGCACCGCCCGATGCGCCGGACAGTCAGCCATGTGCCGCGCAATGCCCCATGTACGGCAATCGCCTCGAGCCCATACGCGCTGCACGACGGGTAGAACCGGCAGCGTGGACCGAGCATCGGGCTGATGAAGGCCCGGTAGAACCGAATGGGGATGATCAGCGCCCGGGCGGCGAGGCCCGGCATCCCTTGCGGCTGCTCCGTCATCTGTGTCCACCCGTCGAGGACTCGCGCCGCCTGAGCAAACGATCCAGCGCGGCGTCGAGATCGGCGGCCAGTTGCTCGACGCACGCGGACGCGGCCGGTGGATTGGCGCGTACCACCAGCAGGCTACCTCGCGGCAGCCGGTCGAGACGGTCGCGCATCAGGTGTCGGAGCCGTCGTTTGACCTTGTTCCGGGTCACCGCGCCACCAACGGCCTTGCTCACCACGAAACCAACCAGAGGTGTCTCTTCCCCAGAAAAGTTGAGATGCACCACCAGAGTGGGGCGTCCGGCGCGTTTGCCACGCCGGACGGCCGCTTCGAACTCGTCCCCGCGCCGCATGCGGGATTGACGGGACAGCACCGTATACGCCTAACGCCCGTCGGCGAGGTACACCGACGGGCCGGACTTCGGGCGCGGGTCGATCAGGCCGACAGCTTCTCGCGGCCCTTGCGGCGGCGGGCGGCGAGGATGGCGCGACCGGCCCGGGTGCGCATCCGCAGCCGGAAGCCGTGGGTCTTCGCGCGGCGACGGTTGTTCGGCTGGAAAGTACGCTTGCTCACGGGTGGGCTCCAGGCTTGAAGGTGCGCCCAGGGGCGCTTATACACACATGGCTGGCCTGCCGTGGGAGCGAGGGCACGCGAAATAGCCGTCGCGTGGCAAGCCGACCGTCGTACGTTACGGGCCAACGGCGTCTCAGGTCAAACTGAACGGGTTATCCACTGATCCACAGGCGACTTTTCCACCGCCGGGCCCACGTCCACAGTTTGTGCATCCAGGTGCCACTACGCTGTGGACAACGTCTTGAACACAGCTGTGCACATGGATACTGTCGGCCCTTCTGGACCACCGGAAACACCGTGCACAGCCTGTGGATCTCCTGTGGAGGACCTGGGTACGAAGCCCTGCCGCCACGCTGTGGACGAAGGGGTCGCCGACCGCTCGGGGCGGCCACGGTCATGTGGATAAACGATCGCGGGGGGCCGCGAGAGGAAGGAGGGGAGCCGCACCATGAGTGGTGTCGACCTCGGCACGGTATGGGCGAGGGCCCTGGGCAACTTCCTCAACGAGAACGTGCCCATCCAGCAGCGCACCTGGCTGTCGATGGTCCGTCCGATCGCTCTCGCGGACGACACGATCGTGCTCGGCGTCCCCAACGACTTCCTCAAGGACCTCATCGAGGGCAAGTTGCGCCCGCTGGTGGCCCACGCGCTGTCCCAGGAACTCGGGATGACGATGCGGCTGGCCGTGATGATCGACACCACGGCTCCCGAGCAGCCTTTGCCGGACGCCCATCAACAGCCTGTGAATGTGCCTTATCCCCAGAGTGTGGATAGCCAGCCGCGTTACACACAGCCGGTGCAACCCCAGCACTACCAGGCATCCGAGCCCCCGCAGTTCTATTCTCCACAGCCTGAGCAGCCTCCGGCGTCCACCGAATATCCACAGCCTTCGTTCTCTTTTGAACAGGTGCAGCCGTACACACCGCCTGTGGAGAAAGCGCCGGAGCCGGCGCCGAATCGGTGGGAAGCGAAGAGCAACAAGCCGAGCGAGCCGGCCCGGCTCAACCAGAAGTACACATTTGAGACATTCGTCATCGGTGCCAGCAACCGGTTCGCGCACGCCGCGGCCGTGGCGGTGGCCGAATCCCCCGCGAAGGCGTACAACCCGCTCTTCATTTACGGCGACTCCGGCCTGGGGAAGACGCACCTGCTGCACGCGATCGGGCATTACGCGCAGAGCCTGTACGACGGCGCCCGGGTGAGGTACGTGAGCTCGGAGGAGTTCACCAACGACTTCATCAACAGCATCCGCGACCACAAGGCCGACGGCTTCCGCGGCCGCTACCGGGCGATCGACATCCTGCTTGTGGACGACATCCAGTTCCTGGAGGGCAAGGAGCAGACGCAGGAGGAGTTCTTCCACACCTTCAACACCCTGCACAACGCCAACAAGCAGATCGTCATCTCCAGCGACCGCGCGCCCAAGCAGCTCATCACGCTGGAGGACCGGCTGCGCAACCGGTTCGAGTGGGGCCTGATCACCGACGTCCAGCCGCCCGAGCTGGAGACCCGCATCGCGATCCTGCGGAAGAAGGCCATCCAGGAGGGCCTGGCCGCGCCGCCCGAGGTGCTGGAGTACATCGCGAGCCGGATCTCCACCAACATCCGCGAGCTGGAGGGCGCCCTGATCAGGGTGACCGCGTTCGCCAGCCTCAACAGGCAGGGTGTGGACCTTCAGCTCGCCGAGGTCGTGCTGAAGGACCTGATCACCTCGGAGTCCGACACCGAGATCACGATCGCGGCCATCATGACCGAGACCGCCAACTACTTCGGCATCAGCATCGAAGACCTGTGCGGCACCTCGCGCAGCCGCGCGCTCGTCAACGCCCGGCAGATCGCCATGTACCTGGCGCGCGAGCTGACCGAGCTGTCGCTGCCGAAGATCGGCCAGCAGTTCGGCGGCCGCGACCACACCACCGTGATGCACGCCGAGCGCAAGATCCGGTCGCTCATCGCCGAGCGCAGGTCGATGTACAACCAGGTCAACGAGCTGACAATGCGTATCAAACAGAGCAAGCGTGGATCTTGATGGTCGTACACAGCCTGTGGAAAACACTGTGGACCAGCGGAAACGCGAAAACGGCGCGTCGGTACGACCACCAATGCCGGGAAAAATCCACCCACAAGGGCTGGGGACGAATCTGGGGACATCCTGAGGAGAACCTGGGGATGACTCGTGGATAACGTGTGGACGGCCTGTGAACAGTCGATCTGGGACTCCAGAAGGCCCCCTCTTACCCCGTGGACAACCTGTGGAAACCTCGTGGATAACCGGTGGATGAACACACCATGATCTGGGGACGGCCTGTGGGCGACGAAACTTCATCCCCAGGCGGCGAAGTTTCCCCCAGGCGTCACCCACACCCTCGGTGGATGAAAACAGGGGCACTGAGCTGCGAGAACTTCAGTTGTCCACAGTTCCCACAGCCCCTAGTGTGATGACCTCTTATCTCTCTTACTAAGAAAATCAAAGACCCATAGAGGGGTTCTCCCCGAACCGCGGTGCGGGAGAGTGAACACTTGAATCAACGACGAACCCAGGAGGCTGATCACCGTGATGTTCCGAATCGAGCGAGACGTCCTCGCTGAGGCGGTGGCATGGACGGCACGCAGTCTCCCGGCGCGCCCGTCGGTGCCCGTGCTCGCCGGCATGCGGCTGGAGGTGACGGAGGGCCAGCAGCTCAAGCTGTCGGGGTTCGACTACGAGGTCTCCGCCGAGGTCACGCTCGAACTCCACACCGGTGAGGCGGGGGTCGTCCTGGTCTCGGGCAAGCTGCTCGCCGAGATCACGCGCGCGCTTCCCGCACAGCCTGTGGACCTCGTGGTGGAGGGCGCCAAGGCCGTCGTCACGTGCGGCAGCGCGCGGTTCACCCTGCTGACCATGCCTGTGGAGGACTACCCGTCGCTCCCGGCCATGCCGCCGGCCGCCGGGCGGGTGGGCAGCGACGTGTTCGCCTCCGCCGTCAGCCAGGTCGCCGTCGCGGCGGGTCGTGACGACACGCTGCCGATGCTCACGGGCGTGCGCATGGAGATCGAGGGCGACACCGTCACCCTCGCCGCCACCGACCGCTATCGGCTCGCCGTGCGCGAGCTGAAGTGGCAGCCGGGCCAGCCGGACTTCGCCGCGATCGCGATGATCCCCGGCAAGACGCTCGCCGACACTGCCAAGGCCCTCGGCACCACCGGCGCCGAGGTGGAGATCGCGCTCAGCTCGGCCGGCGGCACCGGCGAGGGCATGATCGGCTTCTCCAGCGCGGGCCGGCGCACGACGACGCGGCTGCTCGACCCCGAGTTCCCCAAGTACCGCTCGCTGCTGCCCACGGAGTTCTCCGCGCGCGCCGACCTGTCCACAGGCCCGTTCGTCGAGGCGGTCAAGCGCGTGGCCCTGGTCGCCGAGCGCAACACCCCCGTGCGCCTGGCGTTCAAGAGCGGCGAGGTCGTGCTCGAGGCCGGCAGCGGCGACGAGGCGCAGGCCGTCGAGGCACTGCCTGTGGATTACGAGGGCGAGGAGATGAACATCGCCTTCAACCACCAGTTCCTGCTTGAGGGGTTGGGGGCCATAGACTCCGACATCGCGCGCCTGCAGATGACGACCTCGACCAAGCCCGCCATCCTCACCGGAGGCAAGCCTGTGGACGAAGGCGCAGGTACGGACTACCGTTACCTGATCATGCCCATCCGCCTGTCGGGCTGATCCCGTCATCGGGGATGATGGAAGCCTGACAAGGGGGTAGAGGAGCGTCATGCAGATCGGCATGGTGGGACTGGGCAAGATGGGCGGCAACATGGCCGAGCGGCTTCGCCGCGGCGGCCATGAGGTGGTCGGTTACGACCGCGACCCCGGCATCAGCGACGTGGCCAGCCTGAAGGAGCTGGTCGAACGGCTGTCCGCGCCGCGCGCGGTCTGGGTCATGGTTCCCGCGGGCAAGCCCACCCAGCAGACGGTCGACGAGCTCGGCGAGCTGCTCGACGAGGGCGACATCGTCGTCGACGGCGGTAATTCACACTATGTGGACGACCAGAAGCACGCCGCCGAGCTGCGCGAGAAGGGCATCGGCTTCGTCGACTGCGGCGTGAGCGGCGGCGTGTGGGGGCTCCAGAACGGCTACGCCCTCATGTGCGGCGGCGAGCAGGCCGACGTCGACCGGCTCATGCCGATCTTCGAGACGCTCAAGCCCGAGGGCGAGGACGGCTTCGTCCACGCCGGTGACGTCGGTGCGGGCCACTTCGCGAAGATGGTCCACAACGGCATCGAGTACGGCATGATGCAGGCGTTCGCGGAGGGCTGGGAGCTTCTGGAGGCGTCCGACGTCGTCAAGGACGTCAGGGGCTCCTTCAGCAGCTGGCGCACCGGCACCGTCATCCGCTCCTGGCTGCTCGACCTGATGGTGCGGGCGCTCGACGACGACGAGCACCTCGACCAGCTCCGCGGTTACGCCCAGGACTCCGGCGAGGGCCGCTGGACGGTCCAGGCGGCCGTCGACCACGCCGTGCCGCTGCCGGTGATCACCGCCGCCCTCTACGCGCGGTTCGCCTCGCGCCAGGACGACTCCCCCGCGATGAAGGTCGTCGCCGCGCTGCGCAACCAGTTCGGCGGCCACGCGATCACCTCGACCGAGGGCAGCACCGGCAAGGGCGCAGACTCGCCCGGCGCCGACGTGACCCCGCCGCGCGAAGCCGAGTAGGTCCGGCCGGGCGTCCACAGGCCGTCCGGGGAAGCCCGAGGTTTTCCACAGGACGGCAAGCCGGTGACACGGGCGGCCCCCGCGGCGGACTAACCTTCGTGGGGTGCATGTCGCCCACCTCTCGCTGACCGACTTCAGGTCCTACGCGTCCGTGGAGCTCGGTCTGGAACCGGGCGTCACGGCTCTCGTCGGGCCCAACGGCCAGGGCAAGACCAACCTGGTCGAGGCCCTCGGCTATGTCGCGACGCACTCCAGTCACCGCGTGGCCAACGACGCGCCGCTGGTGCGCCAGGGGGCCGCGCGGGCCATCGTGCGCTGCGCCGTCCACAGGGACGACCGGCGGGCGCTGGTGGAGCTGGAGATCAACCCGGGGAAGGCCAACCGGGCGCGGCTCAACCGCTCCCCCGTGTCCAGGCCGCGCGACGTCATCGGGCTGCTGCGCACGGTGCTGTTCGCGCCGGAGGACCTGGCGCTGTCCAAGGGCGACCCGTCGGAGCGCCGCCGTTTCCTCGACGACCTGCTCGTGGCCAGGGCCCCGCGGTTCGCCGGGGTCCGGGCCGACTACGACCGGGTGCTCAAGCAGCGCGGCGCGCTGCTGCGCACGGCCGCGCAGGCCCGCAGGGGCAGCAGGAGCGCCCGGCGGGCCGAGAGTGACACCGCGTTCACCGCCGCGGGCGCCGGCGACGTCCTGAGCACGCTGGAGGTGTGGGACGCCCACCTCGCCAGGCACGGCGCGGAGCTGTTGCGGGCGCGGCTGGAACTCATCGAGGCGCTGCGCCCGCTGGTGGCCGGGGCCTACGCCGCGCTGGCCCCCACGAGCGCCCCCGCGACGCTGGCCTACCGCAGCACGTTGTCCACAGGTGGGGACGGCGCGGAGGACGAAGTCGCCGGTGAGCGGGGATCTCCCGATGCGCAGACGTTATCCACAGACTTGGGGAAAACCCTTGAACAGCAGCTCCGCGACCGGCTGTCGGAGGTCCGCCAGGCCGAGCTGGAACGGGGCGTCACCCTCGTCGGCCCACACCGCGACGACCTGATCCTGGGCCTCGGCGACCTGCCCGCCCGCGGTTACGCCAGCCACGGCGAGTCGTGGTCGTTCGCGCTGGCGCTGCGGCTGGCCGCCTACGACCTGCTGCGGGCCGACGGCGGCGACCCGGTGCTGATCCTCGACGACGTGTTCGCCGAGCTCGACAGCCAGCGCCGGCGCAGGCTGGCCGAGATCGTCGCGCCGGCCGAACAGGTGCTGATCACCGCCGCCGTGCCCGACGACGTGCCGAAGGAGCTGGCGGGGGCCCGTTTCGACGTCGCTGAGGGGAGCGTGACCCGTGTCCGATGAGCAGCACAACGCGGCGGCCAGGGGGGCCGCCATGGCGAGGGAGAAGCTCGCGCAGGCGAAGGCCGACGCGGCCAAGCGCGGCCAGCTCCCGCGCCGCGAGCCCAGGCGCAAGGCCGGCCCGCGCAGGGAGGCCGGCGATCCCCAGCTGTTCGGCCGGGCCATCGCCGACCTGCTGGCCGACCGCGGCTGGGAGCGCTCGGCGGCCGTCGGGGCGGTGTTCGGCCGGTGGAAGGAGATCGTCGGCCCCGACCTGGCCGCCCACACCCGGCCGGAGTCCTTCGACGAGGGCGAGGTGCTCATCGCGGCCGATTCCACGGCCTGGGCGACGCAGGTCAGGCTGCTTGCGCGCACCCTCATCCGCAGGCTCAACGAGGAGCTGGGTGACGGTTCCGTGACAAAGGTCAAGGTCAGGGGGCCGCAGAACGCACCCCGGCCCGCGGGGGGTTTGCGGGTGACCGGAAGCAGGGGCCCCGGCGACACCTATGGTTAGGCGCCGAGGGCGATCAGACAGCCGCAGACGCGATAGGCCCCCTTTCCGAAGGGGGGATGCTTGAGTGGGGGGCAAATCGAGCTAGGGAGCATCACAGGCGCGTGTATTGCCACCACGGGCTCCGGGAAGCGGTAGAATGAAAAAGGATTCCGGACACGTCCGCTTGCGTGTCACCCCGGCAGCAAGCCGACTCCCCCGGGTGACCGCGCATCGGGGCACTCACGACGGTGACGGGCACGGTAGGGGCAGCATGAAGTTGATGGCCTCCCCCGCCGCGTGTCCGCGGCAGGAGGATTTCGCAGTTGTCCTACGACGCTAGCTCAATCACCGTACTCGAAGGACTTGAGGCGGTTCGCAAACGCCCGGGTATGTATATCGGCTCCACCGGTGAGCGCGGCCTGCACCACCTCGTCTACGAGATCGTGGACAACGCGGTGGACGAGGCGCTGGCCGGTTTCGCCACCAGGATCGACATCACGCTGCTGGCCGACGGCGGCGTGCGCGTCGTCGACAACGGCCGCGGCATCCCCACGGGCATCCACCCTGTGGAGAAGCGCTCGGCCGTCGAGGTCGTGCTGACCACGCTCCACGCGGGCGGCAAGTTCGACAGCCAGTCCTACGCGGTCTCCGGCGGCCTGCACGGCGTCGGCTCGGCCGTCGTCAACGCGCTGTCCACCGCCATGGACGTCGAGGTCAAGCAGAACGGCCACTACTGGCGGCTGAACCTCGTCAACTCCAAGGCGCTGGCCCCGCTGGCCAAGGGCGAGGAGACCGACGAGACCGGCACCACGATCACGTTCTGGCCCGATCCCGAGATCTTCGAGACCACCACCTGGAACTACGAGACGCTCTCGCGCCGCTTCCAGGAGATGGCCTTCCTCAACAAGGGCCTGACGATCACGCTCGCCGACGAGCGTCCCGACCACGTCAACGGCGAGCCCCGCACGGTCGAATACCACTACGAGGGCGGCCTGGCCGACTTCGTCAAGCACCTCAACGCCAAGAAGGAGCCGGCGCACGCGTCGATCGTCGCCTTCGAGGAGGAGGGCGACGGCATCGCGGTGGAGATCGCGATGCAGTGGAACAACTCCTACGCGGAGTCGGTGTACACCTTCGCCAACACGATCAACACCGCCGAGGGCGGCACCCACGAGGAGGGCTTCCGCGCGGCGCTGACGTCCATCGTCAACCGCTACGCGCGCGAGCAGAAGTTCCTCAAGGAGGGCAAGGACGACAACCTCTCCGGCGAGGACGTCCGCGAGGGCCTGACCGCGATCATCTCGGTCAAGCTGTCCGACCCGCAGTTCGAGGGCCAGACCAAGACCAAGCTGGGCAACACCGAGGCCAAGTCGTTCGTGCAGAAGGCCTGCAACGACCACCTGCGCGACTGGTTCGAGCGCAACCCCGGCGAGGCCAAGGACATCATCAACAAGTCGCTCCAGGCCAGCCGCGCCCGCCTGGCGGCCCGCCAGGCCCGCGACCTGACCCGGCGCAAGTCGCTCCTGGAGTCCGGCAGCGGCCTTCCCGGCAAGCTGGCCGACTGCCAGTGGAACGACCCGGAGAAGTGCGAGCTGTTCATCGTCGAGGGCGACTCGGCCGGCGGCTCGGCCAAGGGCGGCCGCGACTCGCGCTTCCAGGCGATCCTGCCCATCCGCGGCAAGATCCTCAACGTGGAGAAGGCGCGGATCGACAAGGTCCTGAAGAACAACGAGGTCCAGGCGCTCATCACCGCCCTCGGCACCGGCGTGCACGACGAGTTCGACATCGCCAAGCTGCGTTACCACAAGGTGATCCTGATGGCCGACGCCGACGTCGACGGCCAGCACATCAACACCCTGCTGCTGACGCTGCTGTTCAGGTTCATGCGGCCGCTGATCGAGGCCGGACACGTCTACCTGTCGTGCCCGCCGCTCTACAAGATCAAGTGGGACCGGAAGGGCGAGGACGCCTCCTACGCCTACTCCGACTCCGAGCGCGACGCCGTCATCAACGACGGCATCGCGCAGGGCAAGGCCGACCCGCGGCCGCGCGACAACGTCCAGCGCTTCAAGGGCCTCGGCGAGATGAACGCCGGCCAGCTCTGGGAGACCACCATGAACCCGGCGACGCGACTGCTGCGCCTGGTCACGCTCGACGACGCGGCCCAGGCCGACGACCTGTTCAGCGTGCTCATGGGCGAGGACGTCGAAGCGCGGCGCGACTTCATCATCCGCAACGCGCGCGACGTTCGCTTCCTCGACGTTTAAGAAGGACCTGAACCTGTGACGGACGTGAACACCACTCCCCCGGCTGAGCGCATCGAGCCGGTGGACATCCAGTCGGAGATGCAGCGCAGCTACATGGACTACGCGATGTCCGTCATCGTGTCCAGGGCGCTGCCTGATGTGCGCGACGGTCTCAAGCCGGTGCACCGGCGGGTGCTCTACGCGATGTACGACGGTGGCTACCGTCCCGACCGCGGCTACTTCAAGTGCGCCCGCGTCGTCGGCGACGTGATGGGCACCTACCACCCCCACGGCGACACCTCGATCTACGACGCCCTGGTCCGCCTGGCCCAGCCGTGGTCGCTGCGCTATCCCCTGGTCGACGGGCAGGGCAACTTCGGCTCGCCGGGCAACGACCCGGCGGCCGCGATGCGGTACACCGAGTGCAAGCTCGCGCCCATCGCCATGGAGATGCTGCGCGACATCGACAAGGACACCGTCGACTTCCGCCCCAACTACGACGGCAAGTCGCAGGAGCCCGACGTCCTGCCGGCGCGGTTCCCGCAGCTGCTGGTCAACGGCTCGGGCGGCATCGCGGTCGGCATGGCCACCAACATCCCGCCGCACAACCTGCGCGAGGTCTCGGCCGCGGTCCGGTGGTACCTGGAGAACCCGGAGACCGACGACGAGGAGCTGCTGGAAGCCTCGATCAGGCTGGTCAAGGGGCCCGACTTCCCGACCAAGGCGCTGATCGTCGGACGCCGGGGCATCGAGGACGCGTACCGCACCGGGCGCGGCTCGATCACCATGCGCGCGGTGGTCGAGGTCGAGGAGGACAAGGGGCGGCAGGCGCTCGTCGTCACCGAGCTGCCGTACCAGGTCAACCCGGACAACCTGGCGCTGAAGATCGCCGAGCTGGTGCGCGAGGGCAAGCTCTCGGGCATCGCCGACGTACGCGACGAGAGCTCCTCGCGGGTCGGGCAGCGCCTGGTGATCGTGCTCAAGCGCGACGCGGTCGCCAAGGTCGTGCTCAACAACCTGTACAAGCACACCCAGCTCCAGGACACCTTCGGCGCCAACATGCTGGCGCTGGTCGACGGCGTGCCGCGCACGCTGCGGCTCGACCAGTTCATCCGCCACTACGTGGCCCACCAGGTCGAGGTCATCGTCCGCCGGACGCGTTACCTGCTGCGCAAGGCCGAGGAGCGCGCCCACATCCTGCGCGGGCTGCTGAGGGCCCTTGAGCGGCTCGACGACGTCATCGCCCTCATCCGGGCCTCGGAGTCGGCCTCGCACGCCCAGCAGGGCCTCATGGGGCTCCTGGAGATCGACGAGATCCAGGCTCAGGCCATCCTGGACATGCAGCTGCGCAAGCTGGCCGCCCTGGAGCGGCAGGCCATCCAGGACGAGTACGACGGCCTGATGGCCCAGATCGCCGAGTACAACTCGATCCTGGCCAGCGAGGCCCGCCAGCGCGAGATCATCGGCGACGAGCTGGCCGAGGTCGTCAACCGCTACGGCGACGAGCGCAAGACCGAGATCATCGCCTACGACGGCGACATGTCGATCGAGGACCTCATCGCCGAGGAGGAGATCGTCGTCACGATCACCCGCGGCGGTTATGCCAAGCGCACCCGTACCGACCTCTACCGGGCGCAGAAGCGGGGCGGCAAGGGCGTTCGCGGCGCCCAGCTGCGCCAGGACGACATCGTCGACCACTTCTTCGTCACCACGACGCACCACTGGCTGCTGTTCTTCACGAACAAGGGCCGGGTGTACCGGGTCAAGGCGTACGAGCTGCCTGATGCCGGGCGTGACGCCCGTGGCATGCATCTCGCGAACCTTTTGGCCATGCAGCCCGACGAAACAGTCATGGAAGTTCTCGACCTCCGCGACTACGACGTCGCCCCCTACCTGGTGCTCGCCACGCGCAGCGGCCTGGTCAAGAAGACACGCCTGTCCGAGTACGACTCCCCCAGGTCGGGCGGTCTGATCGCGATCAACCTGCGTGAGGACGACGAGGTCATCGGCGCCCGTCTGGTCTCCGAGACCGACGATCTGCTGCTCGTCTCCAAGGGCGCGCAGTCGATCAGGTTCACCGCCTCCGACGAGGCATTGCGGCCCATGGGCCGCGCGACCAGCGGTGTCATCGGCATGAGGTTCCTCGAAGGAGACGAACTTCTCGCCATGAATCGGATCGCCGACGGTCAAGATGTGCTTATCGCCACGAAGGCTGGGTACGCAAAACGGACGCCAGTGGAGCAGTATCCAGTTCAAGGACGTGGCGGTAGGGGCGTGCTGACTGCGAAAATCGTGAGTTCCCGTGGCAAGCTGGTCGGAGCCGTCATGGTCAACCCAGAGGACGAGGTCTTCGCGATCACGTCCGCCGGCGGGGTGATCCGGACGAGTGCCGGCGAGATCAAGCAGTCCGGCCGCCAGACCATGGGAGTGCGATTGATGAACCTCGCCGAAGGCGACAGCGTGGTTGCCCTCGCCCGGAACGCGGAGTCGATGGAGACTCCGGTGGAGAATGAGGAAGACGGGGGAGGAGAGTAAATCATGAGCGCCCAGGGTGGCACCGCCAGAGCCCAGGCGGCGTCGGGTAACGGACATCAGCCGAAGAAGTCCACTGAGCCGGAAATCTTCAATTCGGTCGACGGCGAGCAGGACAGGACGCCCGCGAAGGGCGCCGCCGCTCAGCCTCGTTCCAAGGACGAGCCGCAGGCGGAGGGCAACGAGACGGTGCGCATCCGTCCGTCGCTCACCAGTGAGGCACCTCCGCCCGTCGAGATGCCCAAGAAGAAGTCGTCGAACAACGCGGGGTCCAGGCTGCCCCGCAAGGCACACCTGGTGCTGCGCCGCATCGAGCCGTGGTCGGCCATGAAGTTCAGCTTCGTGGTGTCCCTGGTCTGCTTCGTGGTGCTCTTCGTGGCAGTGGCCGTCCTGTACGGCGTGCTGTCCGCCTTGGGGGTGTTCGACTCACTCGTCGACCTGGTCAACCAGCTCGGCAAGGGTGAGCAGGGACAGAGCTCGATCCCGATCAACATCGCCTCGTGGTTCGAGCCGGTGCGCATCCTCGGGTACACCGCGCTGATCGGCGCCGTGAACGTGGTGCTGATCACCGCTCTGTCCACGCTGGGCGCGGTCATCTACAACATCGCTTCCGACCTGGTCGGGGGCGTTGAGGTGACGTTCAGCGAGGCCGAATAGCAGGTTCGGGCGGGGGCTCGTGCCGTACCGGGGTGGCTGGTGCGGCACGAGCAGCCCGTCGGACACGGTAAGCTTTTCTCGTCCGAACAACTGGTTCGCCTCCAACAGGCGAATGCGATACCGTTCGGTGTGCGCGGGGCTATAGCTCAGACGGTTAGAGCGCTTCCCTGATAAGGAAGAGGTCCCAGGTTCAAGTCCTGGTAGCCCCACCCAGCTCAGAGGCCGTTTCCGGAGATCGGAAACGGCCTTTTTGATCTTCTGAGTGTCTAACTGCGTTACTACCGCTCCCAAGCCGGGGCCTGATCGCTAGGATGAGCTAAGGCTGCTGGGTTGAGCCTGGCAGGCATGGCTTGTCAGTCATGTTCATAGCCCTACTGGCGTCCGCCATCGTTTGCCAACACGCTTCCTCCGGGATCGTCGCCCCACTGGATGATCGGAATCCCATGGGAGGCAGGATGATGTCGAAGCTCAGAGAACGACTGACGGCCTGGTTCCGTCCTGCCATGGCCGTAGGCGCAAACCTGCTTGCCGGGTTGGCCGGCAACGTGGCAGTGGCGGGCTGAGCCCAGCAGCCAAGTAGGCGAAAGATGACCATCCGCTGATAGCGTGGTCACATTCGGAACTGAGTCTTGGGATCTCCTGATGAGGTGACCGGAGTTGGCGCACGATAGAGGCATCTGCTGCGACCACAAGGAGCCGCATGCCCGGTGCAACTTCTGACCTAGGTCAGATTCAACCGACCCGTCTGTTTGCCCTGCGGTTGCAGAACGTACGGGATGCTGGGAGCCCTCTACCGCGGGAGGAGTTGGCTGCAGCTCTAGAGATGGCCCCTGCTGCGGTCGATGACCTCTTTGAGGGTGCGCAACTGCCGAACGACGTTGTGCTCACTGTGCTTCTGCGTACGATCTACCCAGCCATAACGGTTGCCGAAGTTGCTGCCTGGTTGGCTGCTCTGGACTTTGCTAGATCGTTGTCGTCCCCGACACTCTCTGCGGTCTCTCCGGTACGAGGGTTCAATCGCATCCTGCGTCTGCTGGAAAAAGAAGTTCCTTCGCCACCGCCTCCCTTTCATCACCGGCACAGGTTGCAGGTGGGTGAAGATATGCCGTCGCGTGATGAGTTGGTGGCCCTCCTACGCGCTGCCTACCGTGCCGATTGGAGAAGAGCGCCGTGGCTTATGGCCTACGACTTCGCTCGTGATCTTCTACAGGCACAGCAGGATGATTCTGATGGCTCGCCCGAAACACGGAAGACGCGACCACGCCGTATCGAAGGGCTCGCTGAGGATGCGGGCATGTTGGTAGGACCTTCAGAAACGGGCAAGACCTCGATAACGCCCATGATCGTGAAGGCAATAACCTTTGAGCAGCGACTGAACTCAGCTCAGCTTCTTCGTGGGATCGAGGAACATTCGTTGCCGATGGTGACACCAGTCACGATATACCTCAGTGACGAAGCTAATCATGAAGCAGTTGAGTCTGCCATCCAGGAATGGCTTGAGGCTCAAGGGCTAGAGATTGTCTATAGCGGGGAGCCAGTCATCGGCTCATTCTGGCGCCCGCTTCTCGCCCGAATGAAGAAGGAAGGCGAGGAACATCTTGAGGACGGGGTCAGCATCGTCGGACGCGCAGCAGGCCTATATGGGCTCGACACCCGACAGGCGGATGTAAATCAAAAGGAGGCCGAAGCTTTCGCCAAGGTGATGGAGGCCTTGGCGGGGATCGAGTCTGCGGTGATCCATCACGGCACGCTGCTTGTGGTCAAGCATGCTGGCACGGTCGTGCGCCGCGAGCTGAGCCAGCTCGAAGTGGAAGCATTGCGTCGTCGTCCTGTCCTTACAGCCAGGCCGGACACCATCTTGAGTGAGCTGCAACGCCTCACTGAAGAGAATGAAGAAAGACCATTTTCCCCACATGCGGCGTTGGACGGTTGACCCTTTAGTCTTATAGCCGCTGTGTCGCACATTCAGCTTGCCTCGCTGTGCGCACCTAAACAGTGAGGAGGCCGCCAAGTGCTAGGGGTGAGGTATCGGCTGGCATCTTTGATGCCGTCGATGAATTCCCGCACCTAGTGCTCGGGCTAGTTCGAGATTAACCCTTGGTCGGGCTTTAGTATCCGCTCATGAGCCGATACTAGCTGGGGCTAGCTCTTGAAAATCTGGTCCATAACCACCGCCCCTTTCTGTAGCACAGGTCGAATTTGCTTGCGGTATACCAGTTCTGTGACTGCCGTACTACTGTGGCCGACCAGTCGGGAGATGTCCTCCAAAGGGGTCCCGGCGTCGGAGAGCAGGGAAACGAAGCTATGGCGTAGCTCTCGTGGAGTCCACTCCGAGGGGTTCAAGCTTGTGTGCTTGATTACGCGCCGGAGCGCTCGCCGTACGTTGGCTGCGTCCAATTCGGTTCCAGCGGCGGACGCGAACACCAGGCCATGCTCTGACCAGGCGTCGCCTTGCTCCTTCTGCTGAGCTTCCTGTTGCTCGATCATCACATCCACACACCGTTTAGGGAGTGCGAGGGTGCGCCGCGACTTGCGGGTCTTTGTGTCTCCCCCGTTCCGTATGGAGCGCCACACGGCGACGTACGGCGGTATCGGCGGGATGCCGTCGAGATCACCCACCAGGTCCACGTGATCCCAGCGCAGCGCGCGGAGTTCCTCGGTACGTGCACCGGTGAGCAGAGAGACCACGATGTAGGCGTACAGGTTCTTACCTTCGGCGGCTTTGAGCACCTCTTCCGCCTGGGTCATCGTGAGCGCCTTGGACGGGCGCCCTTCCTTTCCCTGAGGTACTCGGCATAGCTCAACCACATTCCGCCGGACCTTGTCTCGCGCCATCGCGCGCTTGATGATCCGATTCAGACAGGAATGGAGCCGCGCGACGGTGCTCGTGCTGTGCGTCTTGGCCTTGCCTGCCAGCCACTTGTCCACATCCTGCGCACTGAGGTCGCGGAGCTTCCGCTTGCCCAGGGCCGGGATGATGTGGGTCTTGACCAGGATCGTGTTCGTTGCGACGGTGCTCGGGTCCAGTCCGCTGAGCCCGTAGGTCAGCCAGTCGTTCGCGGCCTGAGCGACGGTGGACTCCCCCGGTGCGATGGTTAGCCCGTCTTCGTAGTCCCTGAGCACCTCCTTGAGCTTGGCCTTGGCTTCGGTCTTGGTCTTGCCGCTGCCCCTCTTGATGATGCGCTTGCCGTCTGGGGCGAACCCCAGGCTGGCGGTGGCGATCCAGCGCTGGCGCTTGTCGTCCCAGTGGAGGCCGCCGTCTCCTCTGCTGCGTCGTTTGGTCATCAGGCTGCTTCCTCGGCTTCCTTCTCTAGGAGGGCGATGTAGTCGCGGATGGCGCTGGGTGTGATGAGGCGGGCGCGGCCTTGCTTGACGGAGCGCAAGCGGCCGGTGCGGATCTGGTCGTAGATGACGGTTCGGCTCATGCGGAGCAGGCGCATGGCGTCGGTGACGCGGTAGAGCTGGGTGTCGGCCAGCCGGACGCTGTCCGGCGCTGAGGTGGTCACTGGTGGGTCTCCTCATCGGTGGGGACAGCGGGGACAGGCAGCAGGGCCGGTTGTCCCTCGTGGGTTTGGGCGTTGGTGCTGGTCGTGGTGTGGTCAGGGACGGTTGGGACGCCGGGGACGCCTGCCGGGGACTCTGTTCCGGGGAGGCGGTAGTGGCCGGTGGCGTTGACGCAGAGTTGGCCGTCGGCGTTCATGCGTTGGCAGGTCTTGCGGACGTTCTCGTGGGACAGGCCGGTGGCGTCGGCGATGGCCTTGGGCGTGCTGTTCGGGTTGGCGCGGACGTGGCGGGCGATGGCGGCTCTGGTGTCTGACAGGGCGTGGTCTTCGGGTGGGCCGTCCAGGAGGTGCCAGAGGCCGGCGGCCGGTTGGAAGGCCATGGCGTATTCGGCCTCTTCGACATCGCGGCCGGTGACGTGCAGGACGCCATCTGCGGTGCCTCTGGCGCGTTTGAGGACGAGGGTGGCGTCCGCTGCCCCGGCCAGGCCGTTGGTGCCGGAGACCTCGCTCAGGAAGTCTTCCGAGGCCATCTTGCGGACGTGGTGGATCAGGACGACGGCGACGCCGTAGGTGTCGGCCAGGCGCTTGGCGCGGCTCATGGCGGCGTAGTCGGCGTCGTAGGCGGACAGGCCGGGTGGTGTGGTGCCTCGGATCTTGGCGAAGACGTCGATGACGACCAGGCGGGCGTTCTGGTTGCGGTCGAGCCAGCGGGCGATGGCCTCCTCCCCGCCCTGCGGGAGGGTGGGGCAGGTGGTGGCCAGGGTCAGGTCCTTGGGCGCGGCTTGGCCGCTCAGGATCTTGCCCATGCGGTTCTGGAGGCGGCGGGCGGTGTCCTCCAGGGCGAGGTAGAGGACGGGGCCGGGCTCCAGTTCGATGGCTTCCAGGGCCTTAGCGCCGCTGGCGACGGCGATGCCCAGGCCGAGGCTGAGCCAGGACTTGCCGACCTTGGGAGGGCCTGCCAGGAGGCTGAGTCCTTCGGCGATGATGCCGGGGACCGCCCAGCGGGGCTCCGGGAAGGTCATGGCCATCAGTTCGTCGGCGGTCCAGGAGGTGCGGAACAGCACGGGCTGGCCGGGCGCATTGACGGCATCACCGTTGACCAGGCGTAGATGGGTGGTGCGGTCGTTGGTCATGCGGCCACCGTCCGAGGCCGGCGGGCTCCGGCGCGCAGGCCGGAGGCGATGGTGCGTTGGGCCTCGCGGTAGGGCTGGCCGATCTGCGTGGCTGCCTCCGTGAGCCACGTAGTGACGGCGTTGGCGTTCAGCTCGCCTCCGGCGACGAACTGGCCGAGTGCGACGGCGGCGAGATAGAGGGCGTTGTTGTGGCCGTGCGGTGGTGAGCTGGCCACCCGGTCCAGCTCACCGAGGACGGCGGCACGGATGTAGGAGCCGCGCCGGTCGGATGCGAGGGGCACCGTGACCGGCTTCTGTGGTGGGAGCGGGGCCGGGCGTAGGCGTTCGACCAGCCAAGCCGGAAGCGGTGCGGGTGGGATCGGGTGCAGGACCTCGTACGTGCCGCTGCCGTGTTCGTCGGTGACGTGACTGCCGGGGCCGACGACGTAGCCGCCGTTGGCGCGGGTGTCGATCAGCCAGCCGAGGCCGCCGTTGCCGCCTTGAGTGTTCGTCAGGGTGACTCCATTGGGTGCGGTGAAATACAGGTGCAGGCCGCCGCGTCGAGTGCGGACCTGGAAGGTCTCCAGCGGGAGCGGCTGGCCGGCTTCCTCGCAAAGGGCGGCAAGGACGTCCGCGCCGTCTCGAATGCCGGGGCGGTTCCACTGCGGTGTTGGTTGCTCGCCGTGCTTGGGCTGGTCAAGGTCGATGACGACCAGGCCAGACGGGCCGGTGGCGATGCCGACGTTGTACGGGCGCTGCCAGATGTAGCGGATCGTGGCCGGGTCGGTGGTGGTGCGGTGTTGCCAGGCGGTGAAGCCGCGGGGCGGGGTCTTGCCCTTCGGGGCGAGCGGGAAGACGTGCCAGCCTCGGGCGGCGGCTGCGAGGGCGTAGCGGGTCAGGTTCTTCATTGGCATGGGGTGCTCCAGTCAGCGGGTGCGGTGCAGGGCGCGGGCGTGGTTCCAGATGTGGCGGCCGATCCGGAGGCGTAGGCCGGTGGCGCGGCAGCGGCGGCAGTCGTGAGTGCCGCGTCCGATGCGATTGGGCTTGCGGCCCTTGCCCTGGCAGGAGCGGCAGCGGCGGAAGGGCCGGATGTAGCACTTGACGGCGTAACGGACTGTGATGAACAGGGCGATGACGATCACTGCGCTAGCGGTGAGCGTGGCAGGGGTCATGACGGGCCTCCTGGGCCGTTTTTGGGTGTCGTCAAGCGAGGGCGCTAGCGTGCTAACGCCCTGGCCAGGGCTTATTTCTGGTGCTAGCGGGGGTGCTAGCGATAGCAGGGTCAGCCGCTAGCGCTAGCACCCTCCGGCGGGGTCACTCGGTGCCAGTTCGGCGGTTACGTTCCGCCATGGCGTCGGTGAGGTCGTCCAGGCGGATGCCGCGCCTGGTGATGGCCTTGCCGTCGATGCGGCGGCCGATCGCCTGGACGGGTACGCCGTGCGGCTTGAGTGCCGTGGTGAGCTGTTCGGAGGCCCAGCCGGTGTAGAAGTCGGGACGGAGTTCGGCCAGGCGGGAGCACAGGGTCTCGTTCCAGGCGGCCGTCTCGCCTGCGGGCCAGATCTGGGAGACGTCGGTCAGCAGGTCGAACGTGGGTGCGTCGGTGCGGGTTTGGGTGCCCTCTTCGGGCAGGGTGCCGGCCAACCCTCGCAGCTGCATGGAGCGGGCCACGACCTGCTTGGCCGCGTCAGTGTCCACCATGAAGGAGCGGCGGGCGGCGGGCTTGCCGAGGCCTGACAGGATGCCCCAGCCGGCCTCCTTGACCGGCTCGAAGATGGTGGCGCGGTAGCCGTTCTTGTACATCGAGGTGCCGAGGATCATGTCGTTGGCGACCTGGTCGGCGACGCTCATGCAGTAGCGGGTGTTGACGTTGCGGGTGATGCCGGTCGGCAGGCTGTCCTTGTCGGGGATCTGGGTACCGATCAGCAGGATCACGCCCAGGGCGCGGCCCAGCTTGATGACCTTCTCCAGGATCTCTCCGGCTTCCTTGCCGTACTTCGGGTGCAGGAACAGCTCTTGGATCTCGTCAATGGCGACGATCAGCGGGTGGAGGCCGGAGTCCTTGAGTGAGGCGAGTTCCGGGGTGACCTTGTTCTCCGGGGCCTTGCCGAGCTGGGCGTAGTGGGCGATGCGCTTGGAGCGGCGTTCGCACTCCTTGTAGAGCCAGCGGATCATTCCGGAGCAGCGGGCGATGGTCTCGTCGTCGAAGCCGTTGCCGTACTCGGTGCAGACCGGCTCCAGGACCTTGAAGTCGCCGACACCCTTGAGTTCGTAGATGCGCAGCTCTGCGCGCGGGTCCAGGCTGGCGGCGAGGACGGCCAGGCGCAGAGCGAAGGTCTTGCCGGAGCCGGGCTGGCCGCCGACCAGCCAGTTGCGGAACATCAGGGCCGCGTTGACCGTGTCCATGCGCGGCGTGGTGGCGAACGGGAACGGCTTGAAAACGTCCACCTTGCCGTCCTTGAGGAGGGGCCAGGCGGGCTGCTTCATCTGGGACGCGGGTTCGTAGCCGACCCACAGGGCCAGGCGGCCGGGGTGGCCGTCGCCGGGCTCGGGCCAGACCTGGTCGAGCGGCAGCCGCATGCCGGAGGCCAGCCGTCCGCGCCGGGCGACCACGTCGGCGGCCTCGACGCCGAACGGCAGGTCGATGATGGCCAGGTGGCCGGGGCCGTCGCGGTGGATGTCCTGCGGGAAGCTGATGGCGTGCTGGTCCTTGCTCACGGCCTGGTTGATGCCAGAGATGCCGCAGGACAGCAGCGCACGGCGGACCAGCTCAGCGGTGAGCTTGCGGTAGCGCGGCCCTTCGGACACGCGGTCGGTGATGGGCTTGTCCGTGGGCCTTCCCGCACGGGCCAGCAATGGCACGGCCACGGCGACGGTCAGCAGGCGTCCCCA
Source organism: Nonomuraea sp. NPDC005692 (assembly GCF_040631115.1). Classification (NCBI taxonomy): domain Bacteria; kingdom Bacillati; phylum Actinomycetota; class Actinomycetes; order Streptosporangiales; family Streptosporangiaceae; genus Nonomuraea; species Nonomuraea sp. NPDC005692. The sequence goes on from NZ_JBEXYU010000011.1 coordinate 234,891, forward strand.
GGTCGGGATGTCTGCGAGCAGGAACACCAGCAGGCCGATCAGGACCGTCACGGCGAGGCAGACCAGGACGGACCAGCGCCACCGCGACTGCCGCTGGCGCTGCCTGTCCAGCTTGAGCCAGGTCTCCGGGTCGTTGCGGTCGGCGGCGTACTGGCGAAGTGCCCAGTTGCCCTCCTCCGCTGTGGCCCAGTGGAGGAGCTTGCCGGTGGCTCGGAAGAACCCGACCGGCGCGTAGAGGGTGGCCTTGGCGGCGTACTTGGGTGAGCGGACGGCGTGATAGCCGACGACGTACGCGGCGTCCTTGGCTGCCCAGACCAGCATGGAGCGCGTGGCCTTCCAAGAGCGCAGGGTGGCCGGGACGATCGGGGCACGGCGCTGGTCAGTGCTCGACCGGTACGGCACGTCGTCGTCCGGCGGGTCGACCGGCGGGCCGAGGACCGTGCCCTCGACCGCGATCGTCTCGCGGTCGAAGAACTCATCCTCGTCGCGGTCCGGCTCCTGGTCGTCCGCGCGGTTGGCTCGTCGGCGGACCGCGTGCAGCGGGACCACCTCGCCGCCGTGCTCGGTGCGGTCGAAGGCGTTGACGTCATCGCCTTCCTCGGTGTGGTCTTCGTGCTCGTGCGGGTGATGAGTCATGATGTGTGCACCTCGTGTGCGTAACTGCGGGCGGGGTTACGGGGCGCGGCCGGAGTCTTGGCGGATGAGGCCGCGTCCCGTACTGGCTTGAGCAGGGACGATGTGCGGTCGGACCGCTTTCCGCCTGGCTGGTGTGGGTGGTCGGTGCGTGTGGTGGATCGTAGGTCGAAGGGCGGGCGATGGAACGTTCCATCAAGCCGCCTCGCGTCCGGTCTCTTCGGCGGTCGGACCGGTTTCGGACCGCAGACGGGCGAGCAGCGCTCCGGCGCGGTCGGTGGAGATGGACCGGCCGATCTGGCGGATGGCGTCGCGCAGCCGGTCGCGGGTCAGTGCGATGCCTCGGGCTTCGTGGTCGGCGGCGATCTGCCAGCCCAGCGGCATCAGGTCCTCCACCTCGGACGGGGCGACGGCTGGCCGAGCGGTCTTGCGCGTCTTGCCCTTGCGAGGTGATGGCTTGCGGTCGGGTGCGGCGGCCAGAGCCGGACGCTGGGGAGCCAGAGGCTGTGTGAGACGCATCCTCTCGATGTGGACCGGGGCCGGGGCCAGTTCGCCCAGCTTGTACAGAGCGCGCTCGCGTCGGCTGGCCTTGAACTGCCACAGGCGGCCGTACCGGTCCTGGAGGTCGGTCTTGGCCAGGAAGCGGTCACGCTCGCGGTTCAGCGCGTCCGGGTACGAGCGCACCTCCCAAAGCACCATCCGCCGCCACAGCGCGAACGTGGGAAGCGGGGACAGCACCCACCGCGAGACGCGGATGCTGTCGAGTCGGCGGGACGGGTTGGCCAGGTTGGCGCGCTCCCGTACGGCATGTGTGCCGATCTCCACGGCCACCACCCACAGGCCGGGCAGGATCGCATGGGCGATCACGGCGAACCAGTCGGGCCCGCCCGCTACACCGGTGTAGGCGGCGACGTTCAGGTAGACGGTGACGGCGGTCAGCGTCCACGGGATGAAGCGCAGCCAGCGCACCCGCATGTCCAGCCGGGCGAGGACGATGTCCAGCGCGGAGAACACGCCGATCCCCAGGTCCACGCCCAAGGGCAGCAGGAAGGCGAGCGCTCCGAAGGTGGGCTTGGCCGTGTTCATGACGGTGGCGAAGGAGATGACGAACCCGACCAGGCCCAGCACGCCGACTGCGGCGGCCGTGACCGAGATCAGCGTCTGCTCTCCCTCCGACAGCGGGCGTGGGCCGGCGGCAGGTTGGTCGTTCATGACGGTTGCTCCGTTCGGCGGGTCTGTAGGGCGTTCGTGGGTCGGGTTCATCAGCTCCACCGCCGTCCCCAGCAGCGCGGGCAGCCGGGCTTGGCGCACCAGTTCTGTGGACGACTGGCCCAGAACCGGGCGATGAGATTCGGTGAGCCGCCCTGCCGGACGGTCAGGCGGGCGACCTGCCACACACGGAATCGCTCCTGGCCGACGCGCAGCAGCTCGGCGATCAGGCCACCGGCGAGAAAGACGAGAAGGTAGACGAGGACTGTGATCATGGTCAGCTCCACTGGCGGTTCTTGAACTGCTGGGCGGACTGCTTGCGGCGCTCGATCGCCTCCGGGTCGGAGAACCGATCGAGGCGCGGGTTGGCCTTGCGGGCGCTGGCCTGGAGTCGCGCCCACTGCTGGTCGGTGATGGTGTTCGGACGTTGGTCGCCGGACATGGGCAGGTCTCCGATCAGTGGCAGGAACGGACGAGCATCCGGCAGACGCGACACCCGGCCTGGCCGCGAACGCCATGGATGACGCAGCGCTGGATCGGCCGGCCACCGCCGCAACGGCACCCGAACGGGCTGCGCGTCCGCTTGCCGCACTCGCAGCACTGGAATCGGGTGGCCATCACGCCACCTCGTTCGTACGGCGGCGCAGGAGGAAGGCGAGGAGCGAACGCAAGTCCCGCAGCTCCTCTGCGGTGTAGCCCGCCCAGACGCCCTCCTCCGGGTCGAGCGCCATGGCGTAGGACAGGCACGCGGCACGGGCCGGGCATCGGGTCTGGCAGATGGCCTTGGCGGTGGCCTCCCGCACCCATCGCTCCTCGTCGGTCTCGATGTCCGGGCCGGTGAAGAGCACGGCCTGAGTGGAGTCGCAGACCGGTTTGGCGTTGATGAGGTCGTCCAGGAAGTCGGTGAGGTCGTCGTCGCGCTGATCCTTCACAGCTCCACCCCCAGTGCACGCAGGGCCTGGACGAGAGCGAGGCGGATGCAGGTAGGGCAGATCGGCGGCGACGGCGGCTCAGCGTCGGGCGTGGTCTCCTCCACGCTGTCGCACATGAGACAGAACCACTGGACGGGCTCGGCGAAGTCGTCAGGGACGACACGCATGGTCTTGGACCCGTGGGTCATGATGAGGACACCTCTCTAGAAGGGGCGCCGGGGTGCGGGACTGGTTTGGCGACTAGGGACCGCACCCCGGCTTCTTCGTTGTTTGGGCTGGTCAGCTTGGCTGATCATGCCCTGGTGCGCCTTATTTAAATAAGGCGAACAAGCAGCGTCAATCACTGCTGGCATACTTGTTTGAACAAGGCGAATGAGAGGGGCGCGAACATGCCCAGCCAGAGGCGGCGCGACACGCTCCGCGGAGACGTGGCGGCACGGATCGCCGAAGACCTACGACAGGCCATCCTGAGCGGCGAGTACGCCGAAGGGGACCGGCTTCCCAGCACGTCGGAGCTCATGGAGCAGGAGCAGGTGTCGTCGCTGAGCGTGCGGCACGCGTACCAGGCGCTCATCGGTGAGGGCTTGGTGGTGGCGGTCCCGAAAAAGGGCTTCTACGTCCGCGAGTCGCTGTGCATGACCTGGCACATGACGAAGTGGCAGGACCCGCAACGCCTGGAGAACGTCCAGACGGACGGCTGGACGGCGGACGTCGAGGCCGCCGGCTACTCCCACCGGCAGACGATCAGCGTGAGCATCCTGCCCGGCAGCCACATGGTGGCTGGAACACCGGTCGCGGAGCGTCTGGGCATCCCGGAGAACGAGCGCGTCGTCGTACGCAGCCGCGTCCGCTACATCGGCCCCGGCCCAGGCGAGCCCGCCAACGAGCCCGAATCGCTGGCCGACTCCTACTACGCGTACAACTGCGTGAAGGACACTCGGATCATGGAGCCGGAGAGCGTCAACACGGCGCAGGTCCTGGCCGACCTGGGGTGTCCGATGCGGGACCACTTCGATGAGCTGACCCCGCGGATCGCCTCCCGGCAGGAGACGGAACGGCTCCAGCTGTCAGGCGTCATGGCCGTACTCGAAGTGGTGCGGACTACGTTGACCACATCGGGTAACCCGGTACTGGTGCTGCATCAGATCAGACCGGGCAACGGGTCCAAGTACATCTACCAAGTGGGGTACGGCGATGGCTGAACGCCCCATCCTGACGGCTCGCCTCGCCGTGGAGAGCGACACCGATCGCGTGATCGGGCTGCGCGCCGAGTCCGAACGCTGGTTGGCCAGACGTGGCATCCAGCAGTGGACGGCCAAGTGGGACGAGGTCGGCCGGGACAAGATCCGCCGCAACATCGCCAATCGCGAGACCTGGGTGTTCGAGGACGCCGGCGACGTGATCGCCACCGTCACCCTGAACACCCGGCCGGACCTCGACTTCTGGAACCCCGACAGCGACGGGCCGGCCCTCTACCTGTACAAGCTCCTCCTGGCACGGGACCGGGCAGGCGAAAGCCTGGGGGCCGACATCGTGAACTGGTCAGTGAACCAGGCCGCACTTCGGGGGTTCCCCTGGCTCCGCCTGGATGTGTGGCGCAACAACCACGGACTCCAGCGCTACTACCTGGACCAGGGCTTCGAGCACGTCCGGACCGTCGAGGTGGCGGGACGCGACTCGGGGGCCTGCTTCCAGCGGCGGGCGGTCCCGACCCCCGTCGAGAACATCGTCGACGCCGATGCCCAGGCCGATGTCTGAGCCATCAGGGCTTGCGCTGCCTGTGCCTGTGCGCGGCGATCAGTACGGCCCACACAAGGCGAGCGGTGGCGTGGCGCCCTCGGGCGGTCTCCTCGTACCCGTTCTCCTCGCTGTGGCGACGGATGAGGAACTGTCCCGCCTCGCAGCACCACTCGTACTCACCGCAACACGAGATCTCCCGCACCCGGACAGGACGCGGACCGTACGGGACATGCGGGGTCCACACGTACATGAGGGCTTGCCTTCGGTTCGCGCGCAGGAGGCAACCGCGGTCGCCTCCTGCGACGGCTGATCTGGCGTTCACGTCCGCTCGGCGTCAACCGTTGGCGACGGTGGTCTTCGCGCTACGAAGACGCAGCACGATCGCGCCGTAGATGTAGGAGGGGTTCGATGCGTACCGGTCGAGATGCACGAGCTGGACCGAGCCCGTGGCACCGGGCGCTAACGACTCAAGCGCCTGCCGCAGAAGCGCGGCCGCCTGCTCGGCCTCACCTGTTATGCCGCACGACCCACGGCCGTACTGATCGCAAGCAGCCCACGAGTAGAAACCATCGATGTCCTGGTGCACGACTACATGAGAGCCACGCGCGGTACTACGTCAGAAGAGGACACTGAGCGGCGAACCCCGCTGTCCGCCCCCGTGTCCGCCTGTCCCCGGAGGTGCACCGGATGAGCGACAACGCAACGGCCCCCGTCTGGGCCGGCCGCCTGCTCGCCGCCCGCAACAGCAAGGGCTGGTCCCAACGCGAGCTGGCACAACAGCTGGCCAGAGCCTCCGACAAACCCCTCCCCGAGCTGCCGAACGTCATCCGCCGCATCCGAGGCCACGAGACCGGCGAACACCGCCCCGACGCCTTCTACACCCAGCTCTACTGCAAGGCGTTCGGCCTGACCGAAGACCAGCTGTTCGGCACCATCATCAAGCCCGTCCCCGCCCTCGCCCTCCCCACCTTGGCCCCCGACGCCGACCTCTACGAACGCATCACCCGCGCCATCGAGCACCCCTCCCGCGTCGACGTGGCGACAGTGGAATGGCTGGAACACTGCCTCGCCGAACACCGCCGCGTCGAGGACACGATCGGCAGCCGCCCTCTCCTACCCCTGATCCACGCCCAGCTCTCCACCGTGGCCGACCTCGCCCGAGGAGCCCGCGGCCCCCTCGCCGACCGCGCCGTAGCCGCCCTGGCCCAGTACGCTCAGTTCCTCGCCTGGATGTGCCAGGACTCCCGCCAGCATGCCGCCGCCCTGGCCTGGTACGACCGCTCCCACGCCTGGGCCGTCGAGGCCGGCGACGCCTGCCTCGCTTCCACCACCCTGAACATGCGCGCCCACCAAGCCTGGAGCCTCGGAGACGCCCAACGCTGCATCCGCCTGGCAGAAGCCTCCCGCTGGCACGACGGCCGCACGACCTACGGCGTCCAAGGCATGGCCGCCCAAATGGCCGGCCGAGGCCACGCCCAGATGGGCGAGGCCAACCAGGCCCGCACCCGCCTCGCCGAAGCCGAAGAGCTCATCCGCACCGCCGCCGAACACCCCGAAGACGAACCACCCTGGATGTACTTCTACGACGAGGGCTGGTTCCTCATGCAACGCGGCATGGCCGAACTCGAACTCGGCGACGGCCGCCGCGCCACCGACTTCATCATGCGTGGCCTCTCTACGCTGCCGGAGTCCTACCGACGTGACCGCGCATGGTACGGAGCGTGTCTGACACGAGCACACATCCTGCAGGGCGATATCGAAGCCGCAACGACCGTTGCTACGGACGTGGCGCAGGATGCAGTGACTCTCAACGCCTATGCAGTGAAGGAACTTCGACGTGCCGCCCACGAGATCGCGAAAGCGAGCGCGTCCGGCGCGAAGACGATCACGGCGGCACTGGCACATGGCAGTCGTTAAGGCCGTGTCCCTGCTGTCCCTTCGTCCCTCACCGGTGTCCGAAGTGCAACGGTGCCAACGGGACCTTGGGACGCTTCGAGGCCTCATTGTCCCTGCCACTCCAGCCATGGCTACTGATGGAAGGTCGTAACGCCCCCTGGTGTTACAGCCTCCAAGCCCCGATGATTGCCCTTGAGTCAGTCGGTATTTGGCGCGTTCCCTCAGCTGGGAAGGTCTAATAACCATCGGCATCGCGAGGGGCGACAGGCACACTCGCTAGCAACACAGGGATCGAAGTGAACCAATGGCACGGCGAGCCAAAAAAATAGCGGCGAAGAGTAGGCGTAACAAGAGAGGAGGGCGACCGAATGGGGCGTCCTCTACCCGAGGGGCTTATCCTGCTGGGCGCAGACACACTAACGCGCGCGTCGAATCAAATGACAAGACGCCTCGTGACTTCATGAATGCGACCGACTATCTGCAGGAGGCCTATGCGAAGGTGCCCGGAATTGGACAAGGGAATCGATGGTATGACCTGCCGTATTCGGTTATCAACTTCCTCCTCGGCAGGCGAGCAAGGAAGTTCATTCCGCGCCCAGTCAGAGCGGGGCTAAACTATTTTATTAACCAACTTCTGCAGTTCAATGTGCATGAGAGGAATATTGCTCGGAGTCGAGATGATCCACTTCACAATATAAGCGTGTCATCCGATGAGCGCGTTTCTATGCCTGTGGTGTGGGTGATCGAACTATTTCCTCCTAGTCATATCAGTGATCTCGCTAGAGCGATCGAAAGGCATTCCTGGGATAAGGGACGGGCGCGTTATAGGCCGGGAGAGTCTAATCAGGAAATCCTGGAGCGCTCTCGCGCGGGGAGGGGATGGGTATGGTGGCAAATCGGAGATATCGCTGCTGAAGGATCTCCGGGTGTGCCTGGCAGAACAATGCGCCAAGAGTTGCCTACGGAATTCAGCAATATAGAGATACATGGCCTCCAGATTGGCGAAGGGCTTACAGCTGTCTTAGCTCAATTCCGCCTGAGCGCCACAGCGCTACGTCATCTCGATGACGTCTGGCATGCCGACCATGAACCCCAATTGGTTTGGAAAGAGGGTCGTCTGCATCCAGAAGACAGGTACTGGGCGGGTCTTCGGAGAACGCAGGAAGCAAGAAGATCAGTCCACCGCAAGGCTCGATCTTGGCTGCGGCGAGAGATGCCGGGCGTCTTTGCGCGGAACTCCCAATGCCAGCCATTAACTGATCTGCTATTGCTGGATAGATTCGACCCCTTCGCGGAATCTGAAATAGATCAGAATTTCTCGTCAGCGCTCAGAGCTCTCGGGCTCAGTCGGTTTAATGTCAATCCGATCACATGCTCAAACATTCCCGGCCTCATGTTGGAGAAGGTGGATACTGGTCTCTGTGCAACTTTCAAGGATGAGAAGGCGTGGACGCTGTGGGGCCAACGCAAATCGATCGCGGAGAGTGTCGGTGATACAAGTGCATACAGCGATGGCATAGACGGTGCGATTACATATGTGTTAGGCGAAGCCTTGCGCGAGTTTCTGGCGCTCCTAGCCATTGCGGATCTTCTTGAATTTCTCGATGCTAAATATGCTGAGCTGCGCGATAAATCCCGCACTCGCCATGGGCGCTTCAGAGGGCGGCGTCTAAGGGAACTGCGGGAGGATTTTCTCACGCTGAGTCTCGACGTGAGTAGCCTTACTCGCGATATAGAATCCTTTAACGCACGCACATGGAGGCATGAAAACGACATTCGGTTTACCTTGAATACGTCAGCGCGCCTGGCTAGAGCGCTGCGAGAAGCGGGAAAGAAGGAGCCAGATCCCATTGATTTGGTTGACAGGTGGCGAGCACAGTACACCCTTCGAGCCCGAGAACTGGCCGCCATAGACAAAGACTATCGGGAAGTGCTTTCAACGGTCGCATCGCTCGGCACATCAATAGACACGATAAAAGTGAGCCGAATCGCGATTTGGGTCTCGCTGGCGTCGCTTCTAGTGGCATTGGTCACACTGCTCGTGGCAGATATAAAGCCTGACGCACCTCTCCTTGCGCTTTGGCAATGGATCTCATCGGCCCTTCACGTGGACAGGTAATGGGACGATGTGTCCGAGCACGGCTGAGCGTATAACGCCCTCAGGTTGCACAGGTTGCTCGCGTACGAGCACAGAGCGCTGGCTAGGGCCACAGGCTCTGCCCTGAGTCCCCTGAGTGACAGACTGAGTGACAATCGCCGTTGACGATCACGAACGTTGGCGGACGCTGGCAATCATCTCTGCCAGGTCAACGGGCTGCATCCGTTGATCAGAGCTTGCGTTCGAGTTGCCTGATAAGGAAGAGGTCCCAGGTTCAAGTCCTGGTAGCCCCACTTCAACTCCTAGGCCCGTTCCGATTCCTCGGACGGGCCTTTTGCGTTAGTAGAGACGGCGACCAGCAGCTGATTCGGCTGGCTCGCCGCAGGCATGCACCCTTATCCCTTTCGGTGGAAGCCCACCAGTAGCCGACCTCCGGTCGGCCCCATTACATGCACGGCCCTGGGGGCGTGGCGTTCCATGGCTCGCGTTCACCGGTGAGCTCCTCGATACGCCTGTAGGGCACGTCGGCGCTGACTGGGCTGAAGGTCGTTCCCCCCCATTGGGGAGCTCCGGCCTTGAGTCCAGGGCCTTGGCGTGCTTGCCCCTTGGGTGGGCGAGGCAGGCGGAATGATCCGGCGAACGTGGCTGGTGCGGAGCGTTTTGCTGCCGTAGCCTTGTTGATCAACTGGGGGTGATATGCGCAGATATGTTGCGGCCATTGCCGTCGCCTCGCTCCTGAGTGGTTGTGCGATTTCGTTTCCAGGACAGCAGAGCTCAGAAAGGGAATCGCCGCCTCGGGCTTTGATCGATCCACCCGCTGTCAATCGCGCGCTCGCGGATCTTTCGAAAGGCGTCAAAGGCAAGGTCTGGCTTCATCATGTCGATGAGGAGGGGCAGAACCGCCGCTGGACCACGAGGGTCAAGATGGGCACGTCGTTTCGCCTCGAGGTCGACTGCGTCGGAGCAAGCGGGACGATGATGGTCCGCATAGACGGATCTCAGCTCCCTCATCAGTGCTCCATCGGGCCCAACGGTGTGCGCATCAGCACGATCCCCGACGACGTGGCTGTCCGGAGCATCAAGGTCGAGGCGCCCGAGGGTGCCAGATGGGCCGTTCTCATCTGGAAGCCACCGCAGAGTTAGGCATCGGCGGCGGCAGGGGGGCGGTCCACAGGGTGTTCGTAGGATCGGGGCATGGGGATGTACGTCTCGGTCAGAGGGTGGCTTGAGCTGGGCTTCGCTCACAAGCCGGACGCCGAGCGCATCATCGGGGACGACGACCCCTACTCCGGCGGCTGGGCGTGGCCGGCGAAGCCCTTCAACTGGACGCTCTACCTGTTCTACGGGGGCGACGTCAGAGAGGGCGCGCTGCACGAGATCCGGGCCCGGGTCGAGCAGCTGGCCGCCCTCCCGCCGGTCGACGAGGACGGGGACCGGCCGCGGGGAGTCTTCGTGGTCACCGACGAGCGCGGTCAGGCGCGATGCTGGCACATCCGTGAAGGGGCGGTCCTCGACGTCCCGGCGCCGGACCTCGGGTGGCTGGCGAGTTAGCACCGGAAACGGCCTTCGCCGCGACGGGCGTGCGGTGGCAGAATGTCGCGGATGTCGAGGGCGGTGTCGTTGTGGCAGCAGCGGGATTTCGTGCTCCTGTGGAGCAGCCAGACCACCAGTTCGCTCGGCAACGAGATCTCCTATCTGGCGTTACCCCTGGTCGCCGGGCTCGTGCTGGAGGCCTCGCCGGTGGAGCTCGGGCTGCTGACGGCGGCGCGGCGGTTGCCGGTGCTGTTCGCGTCGTTGCCGGCGGGGGCCCTGAGCGATCGGTGGCGCAAGCGGCCGGTGATGATCGTCGCGTTCCTGATGTCGGGGTGTGCGATGGGGACGGTGCCCTTGGCAGCCGTGGCCGGAACGCTCACGCTCGGGCAGCTCTACGCCGTGGCGCTGGTGGTCGCGACGTGTGAGGTGTTCTTCACGCCCGCCTACCAGACGTACCCGCTGACGTTGCTCGGGCCCGAGCGGTTGATGGAAGGGAACGCCAAGCTCACCAGCACGGTCACGGTGGCGGGGATGGCGGGGCAGCCGGTCGGCGGGGTGCTGATCTCGTTGTTCGGGCCGGCCAAGGCGGTGCTCGCCGACGCGCTGTCCTACCTGGGAGGCGCGCTCGCACTCGCGCTGATCCGGTCGCCGGAGGCCAGGCCGGAGCGGAAGGAGCGGGCCCCTCGGCTGCGCGAGCAGATCGGGGAGGGGCTGCGGTACGTCGTCCGCCATCGTGTGATCGGGCCGATGGTGCTCTACATGGCCACGGTCAGCTTCTGCATCGCCGGGTTGAGCGCGCTGGAGGTCAACTACGTCGTACGGGAGCTCGGCTGGTCGGGGCTGGCCACCGGCCTGGTGTTCGGGGTGAGCATGGCCGGCGGGCTGGCGGCCGGGGCGATCGCGGGGCCGCTCACCGACCGGTACGGCATGCCGCGCGTGCTGCTCGGGGCCGCCTTCGCGTACCCGTTGTGCAGCGGGTCGATCGGGCTGGTGGGGCCGGGTCTGGCCGGGCAGGTCGTGGTGGGCGTCTCGTGGACGTTGATGATCATCGTCACGCTCGTCTTCCAGAGCACCCAGCGCAGTCTGCGGCAGCTCCTGACGCCCAAGGACATGCAGGGCCGGCTGGCGGCCACGTCCCGCTGGCTCACCTGGGCCGCCACGCCGGTCGGCGCGGTCCTGGCCGGGGCGCTGGCCGGCGGGATCGGCATGCGCGGCACGCTTCTCGTGTTCTCGGCCGGGATGCTGGCCGGTCCGGTGGTCATGTGGTTCTCGCCGTTGCGCACGTCCCGGCGGGAGATCGAGCGGGACGTACGGACGGCGACGGCGGGGTAGCTCCGGGACCGCCGGGTCACACGGCGAAGAGCAGGGCGGCGTTGACGAGGAGGGCGACGGCGGTCGCGAAGTGCACACCGAAGGCGACCGCCTTGGTGCCGCCGTTGCGGAGCACGATCAGGGTGTCGCCCAGGGGGAGCAGCGCGACGATCAGCATGAACCAGGCTTCGGCCTGGGCGCCGACGAAGGCCAGCAGGGCCAGGCCGAGCAGCCCGTACGTGCCGTCGCGCAGCCCCTTGATGGTCAGGTAGGCCCGGTCGCCGTCCTGCTTGGCGGGGACGCCGTAGCCGGCGGCCGCGGCGACCGGGACGAACAGGAAGCGCGCGCCGATGAACACGACCATCAGGTTGAGGGCGATGGCGAGGCCGTAGGCAATGGTGGTGAGCATGTCCGTCTCCAAGAGCTAGCGTTGCTAGGAACAAGGACGACGCTAGCAGAACGATGACAGAAGCGCTAGCGGTGCTAGAATTCAGAGCATGTCGATCCATGCGCGCCGGGAGCGCGAACGTGCGGAACGCGAGAAGCTGATCATCACGGCCGCCTGCGAGCTGGCCGAGGCCGAGGGCTGGGAGGCGGTGACGACGCGACGGCTGGCCGAGCGCATCGAGTACAGCCAGCCGGTGCTCTACAGCCACTTCAAGGGCAAGGGCGCGATCATGGCGGCCGTGGCCGTGGAGGGCTGCGTGATCCTCGCGGACGAGCTGCGCGCGGCCCGTACCGCGGCTCCCGACGCCGGCAGCGCCCTGGCGGCCGTCGGTGCGGCCTACACGGCGTTCGCCGAGCGGCGTCCGGCGCTCTACGACGTCATCTTCAGCCAGAACGTCGACCTGCCGTTCGCCACGCCGGAGGCTCCCGCGGCCCTGCACGCGGCGTTCGGCGAGCTGGTCGAGGGGCTGCGCCCGCACGTCGGCGAGGGGGAGGACCTGCCGCTGCTCACCGAGACCTACTGGGCCGCCCTGCACGGGCTGGTCACGCTCATGCGCGGCAGGCGGCTGCCGGCCGAGCAGCACGACCGCCGGCTGGAGCTGCTGCTGAAGCGGTTCGCGGCCTGACGGTTTGACCTTGTCACCGGCGTCAACGTCTACCCTCGTTGCCCGCACATCGACGAGAACGGACGACACCCATGAGCATCCACCGCACCACCCTGGTCGAGCTGGACCAGAGCTTCTTCGACGCCCTGGTGGCCAACGACCACGACCACCTGAATGACCTGCTGACGGACGACTTCGTCCTGGTGGGGGTCGAGGACGGGACGGTCGCCGGCAAGGACGTCCTGCTCGACCTGGTGACGTCGGGAAGCCTGCAGTTCCCGAAGATCGACTCGTTCCCGGACGAGGCCATCGTTCGGGTGATCGGGGACGTCGGGATCGTCGTGGGGCGTACGGGGATGAACTTCACGAACCCCGATGGCAGCACGTTCAGTGCCGGGAGCCGGTACACGCACGTGTACGCCGCCGGCCCCGACGGAAACTGGCGGCTGGTCTCGGCGCAGGGCACGGCCATCAAGGCGTGACCCGCGCACGCTCCACGGAAGGCCGGATCAGCCGCCTTCCGGTCTCCGCCACTCCGCGGTGACCTTGAGGTGGGCCTCCCCCGTCGATTCGGCGACGACCACCCCGGCCTTGGCGGTCAGCTTCATCCCGAACTCGACCGCGACCACGTCCGGCGGCTCCGGGCATGATCGCATGCGGCGCAGGACGTCGGTGGCGAAGGTCTGGACGCGCTGGAGGCCCGCGCCCAGCGCCTCCGGCATACGTTCGACGGCCGCGCGGGCCCGCCCGGCGGGGAGCGGCTCGTCGCCGGGCCGCTCGTTGACCTCCACGAGCACGGTGCCGCCGTCGTCGAGGGGGACCTCGAGGAAGTAGCGCATGGTTGCCCTCCTGTCCTGGGACAGGTGCAAGCATGGTGGACCGGCCCGCCCGGCGGAGGCGCTTTCGCCGCGGCGATGAGCCCGGCCCGCGCAAAGGGCTCCCGCGCGAAGGGCTCCTGCGGACTGCCACACGAATGGCGCGAAGTTATCCACAGGATGGGGATGGTTGTCCACAGTGGTGGACAAGTCTGAAATCATTGACACGGTGTCTAGATTGTTTTACCTTTCCTGCTTGTGATGTCGTACGAGGAAAAGGGCGCCTGGGTCTATCTCGTGGCGACGGTCGGCAGCTATGTGGCCTACGTCATCGTCATTCTGGGCCGGGCCGGCGACGGCCCGCTCAGCGCCGTCCCCTATGTCGCGCCGATGGCGTGGGCGATCGGGATCAGCATCGTCCTGTCGATCGCGGGCCGTATCGTGGTCGAGATCGTGAAGCCCAGCGAGAGTCACAAGAGCGACGTGCGAGACAGGGAAATCAACCGTTCCGCCCAACATGTCGGAGGCGTCGTCCTCGCGGCCTCCATGGTGGTCCCCCTTGGCCTGACCATGGCGGAAGCCGACCATTTCTGGATCGCCAACGCCATCTACGCCGCACTCGTCCTGTCCACTCTGGTGGCCACCCCGCTGCGGCTCGTCGCCTACCGGAGGGGCCTGTAGGCATGGGCAAACCGACCAAGGTCACCAACTCCATCAGGGCTCTGCGGTTCGCGCACGGGGAGATGACGCAGGCCGAGCTGGCCCAGCGGGTCGGCGTCACGCGGCAGACCGTCATCGCCATCGAGCAGGGCCGGTATTCACCCTCTCTTGAGGTGGCCTTTCAGATCGCCCGGGTGTTCCGGGTGCCCCTGGACGACGTCTTCCAGTATCCGGACGCCGAAGGCTAGTTATCCACAGGCCCGTCGGTTTTCCACAGGCTGTCGAGAGCGGTGGCGACGGCCGCTATGGAGTCGTGCGCGGAGCGGATGCGGGCGGTCTGGGCCTCGTCCGTCCAGCCGAGCCGCAGGCCCTCCTCGGCCAGCGCGTCGAAGGCCGTGAACGCGGCCAGTTTCTGGCGCAGGACCTTCGACCAGGCGTCGTCCTCGATCCGGTAGTAGACGTTGCGCTCCCCCGGCCTGCGCAGCTTGTGGACGAGCCGGATCGACGTCAGGAGCTGCATGGTCGTCGTCAGCGACGCGCGGCTCGCGCCGATGGCGTCGGCGATGTCGGACGCCGTCTGCGCGGGCGGGTCGCAGACCATGAGCCAGCCCAGGACGCGGCCGGTGATCGGAGCCAGCCCCCACTCCTCGGAGACGAAGTCCGCCACCCGCTCGACCCAGTCGAGCAGCTGCTCCCGGCCCGGACCGCCCGGCGACTGCATGTGGGACCCTCTCCATCGACATCACTCTTTGTGAGTCGTCAAATACTAGGAGCAACCAGGGGTGGGCTGCTAATGCTGGATCCATGATCGTCATCATGTGGCCGCTGCTGCTCCTGCCCCTGGTCCTGCCCGAGCCGACCTCGGTCGTCCGCGCCCGGGGCGAGTTGCGGGAGCTGGTGGTCGCCGAGGCGCGTTCGCTGAGGGGGTATTCGCACGAGCGGTTCATGCCGTCCTGGACCGAGGCGGAGGGCGCGTGCGACACGCGGGAGGTCGTCCTGCGGCGCGACGCCGTGTCCGTGACGACCGACGTCGACTGCGAGGCCGTCCGCGGCACCTGGTTCAGCGAGTACGACGGCCTGACCCTGCACAGCGAGGAGCAGATCGACGTCGACCACCTCGTGCCGCTGGCCAACGCGTGGGTCTCCGGCGCGAACGCCTGGACCGACGAACGACGGCAGGCGTTCGCCAACGATCTCACCAGGCCCGAGCTCATCGCCGTCAGCGAGTCGGTCAACCTGGACAAGGCCGGCAGCAGCCCGGCGACGTGGCGGCCGCCGCGCAGGTCGTACTGGTGCACGTACGCGCGGGCCTGGATCACCGTGAAGCACCACTACGGGCTGACCATCACCTACCGGGAGAAACGGGCCCTTATCCGCATGTTGCGCACCTGCTTCAGCGCTCAGCCATCCGCCTGAGCTGCTGCTCCCTGGCTCCGGCGTCCCCCGGCAGGCCGCGCTCGGCCAGCAGACCGGCGACGCGCTCGCGGGCCTCGGCGGGGTGGCGGCCGTCGTACTTGAACTTCGCGCGCGCCTCCACCACCGCCAGCCGCAGCCCGCGCAGGCCGGGCAGCTGCCGGTGGTAGGGCCCATCGCCGGCCGCCACGACGCCGTGCGCGCCGTCGGGCTGGAAGTGGGCGAGCTGGCGGCGCAGGATCTCGGCCTTGCCCTCGGCGTCGTCCACCACCTCGGCCCGGCAGGTGAGCTGGACGGAGGCGTAATAGCTGGTGGGCACGCCGGTCTCGGGGTCGCCCGTCCGCCATCCGCCGGGGATGTAGGCGTAGTCGTCGTGCACGCTCAGCAGGACCGTCGGATCGCGCTCGATCGCCGCCCACACCGGGTTGGGCCTGGCCAGGTGGAGCAGCACCTCCGCGGCGCCGTCGAAGAGGAAGTGGGTGGGGACGACGACGGGCGGACCGCCGTCGGGGCCGTTCGCGGCCAGCTGGCCGAAGTCGCGGGTGGCCAGCCAGGCGCGCCACTCGTCGTCGTCCCGTGCCGCGTCCCAGGGATGAATGAGCACGTGAAATCCTCCCGCCGGGCTTTGTATTAGTACATAATGTATTTTGTGTCAGAAACATACAGGATCGTCGGTGGGACGGCCAGCGAGATCGCGGCCGGCGTCGAGGCCGCCGTGTCCGCGGGCCTGCTGCCTCCCGGGACGCACCTGCCGCCGGTGCGCGAGGTGGCCGCCACGGCCGAGGTCAGCCCGAACACCGCCGCGGCCGCGTACCGGCTGCTGCGGGAGCGCGGGATCGTCGAGACGGCGGGCCGGCGCGGCACGCGGGTCCGGCCGCGCCCGGCCACCACGACCCGCGAGGAGATCCGCATCGAGGTGCCGCCGGGCGTGCGCGACCTGTCGCACGGCAACCCCGACCCGGCCCTGCTGCCGCCGCTGCACGAGGCGCTCGCCGCCGCCGCCAGGGCGCACGAGCAGCGCCCGGCCATGTACGGCACGGGCGACGACGAGGAGCTGCTCTCCCTGGCCGCCGCCCGCCTGCGTGCGGACGGCGTGCCCGCCGCGCCGCTGGCGATCACCTCCGGCACCCTCGACGCGGTGGAACGAGTCCTGAACGCCCACCTTCGTCCCGGCGACGCGATCGGCGTCGAGGATCCCGGCTGGACGGCCCTGCTCGACCTGGTCGCCGCTCTGGGGCTGCGGCCGGTCCCGATGCGGCTGGACGACGAGGGCCCGCTGCCGGACGAGCTCGACCGGGCGTTGCGGGCGGGCGTACGAGCGGTGGTGATCACCGCCCGCGCCCAGAACCCCACCGGCGCGGCCGTCACCGCCCGGCGGGCCGCTGACCTGCGTGCCCTGCTCGCCACCCGCCCCGACGTGGTGCTGATCGAGGACGACCACGGCGCGAGCCTGGTGGACCTCCCCCTCCATCCCCTGGCCGGCGTGACCACCCGCTGGTTGCTCACCCGCTCGACGGCCAAGGCGTTCGGCCCCGACCTGCGGCTGGCGCTGGTCACCGGCGATCCCGTCACGCTCGACCGGCTGCGCGGCCGGCAGCGGCTGGCCGCGGGCTGGGTCAGCCATCTGCTGCAGCGCGCGGTCGCCCACCTGTGGCGTGCACAGGCTGTGGACACCGCGGCCGTCGCCGCCGCGTACGCCGGGCGGCGGGACGGCCTGATCGACGCGGTGGCCGCGCGTGGCCTGCGGGCGCACGGCCGCAGCGGGCTCAACGTCTGGGTCCCGGTCGCCGACGAGACCACCGCCGTCACCCGGCTGCTGGCCCTCGGCTGGGCCGCCGCGCCCGGCGCCCGCAACCGCGTCCGCACGCCGCCCGCGCTGCGGCTGACGGTCTCCACGCTGCGGCCCGACGAGCTGCCGGGCCTGGCCGACGACCTGGCCGCCGCCCTGCGCCCACCCACAGCCGGCCGGTACGGCTGACGGCCTGGACGGGCCCCGCGATCAGCGGTTCGGCTCCAGGGACATCGCCGGGCACGGCTCGGGGCGGCGCGGGCGGCGTACCGAGTGGGCCAGCACGCCCAGCGCACCCACGATGAGCACGAGCAGGGCCGCCCTGGTGGCCGCGGGCCAGCCGGCGTCCAGGGAGCCGAAGAACACCGCGCCGGTGACCGTGCCGCCGAGCACGCCGCCGGTCTCCTGGACGGTCCCCAGCACCCCGGCCGCCGCACCCGCGCGCTCCCGGCGTACGGACGCGAGGACCGAGGACAGCAGCGGCGACATGATCAGCCCCATCCCCGCCCCCGCCACCAGCAGCGCGCCCGCCACCAGGTACGGCGACTCCCCCGCCTGGAGGAGCAGCCCGAGCCCGAGCAGCAGCGCCAGCGGGCCGGCCGGGCGCGGCACCCGGGCCGAGCGCGGCGAGGCCAGGAAGAAACCGGCGTTCAGCGCCGTGCACACCGCCCCGGCGGCCAGGGGGCCGAGGTTGAGGCCGTCCTGGAGGTGGAGGGCGAGCACGAACGACAGGCCCGCGGAGGTGCCGAACAGCAGCGCGACCGCCGCCAGCCCGGCCGTGAACCCCTTCTCGCCGAACACCTCCAGGTCCAGCAGCGGTTCCCGGCCGGTCGCCGCCAGCCGCCGCTGCCGCCGGACGAACGCCGCCAGCGTGAGCGCCGCGCCGCCCAGGCACGGCCACGTCCACTCCGGCCAGCCCTCCTCGCGGCCCTGGACCAGCGGTAGCACGACGCCCGCCAGCCCCGCCGCGACCAGCGCCGCCCCCGGCAGGTCCAGCCCCGCACGCGACCCGGCCCCGGCGACGCGGGGGACCAGCCGCCCGGTCAGCGCCAGCGCCGCCAGGCCGATCGGCACGTTGACCAGGAAGCACGCCCGCCAGCCGAGCCCGAGGGGATCGGCGGCCACCACCAGCCCGCCCACGACCTGGCCGCTCATCCCGGCCAGGCCCACCACCGTGCCGTACCAGCCGAACGCCCTGGCCCGGCCCGCGCCCGGGAACAGCGTCCCGATCAGCGTCAGGACCTGCGGCGCGAGCAGCGCCGCCGCGACGCCCTGCGCCACCCGGGCGAGCACGAGCGTGGCCGCGTCCGGCGCGCCGCCGCAGGCCGCCGAGGCGAGCGTGAACAGGGCCAGCCCGGTGGCGAAGAGGCGGCGCGGCCCGTACAGGTCGCCGAGCCGTCCCGAGACGATCAGGCCCGCGGCGTACGCCAGCCCGTACCCCGCCACCACGAACTGGCTCGCCGCGTCGCCCGCTCCCAGGTCGGCGCGGATCGAGGGCACGGCCACGTTCGCGACGAAGAAGTCCAGCGTGGTCATGAACACCGCGACCAGCACCACGGGCAGGGCCGCCCAGCGAGGACGGAGGGACATCAGGGACTCCAGGGGAGGGAGGAACCGGGCGGTGGAAGAACACCGGCGGACGCCGGACGGTTGACCTCACCCTGGAGCCCGGCGATTACGGTTTCCTGCTGATGGGCTACGGATTGAGCGCCATAATGACGCTCAATGCCGAAATTTCAGGGGTTGGGGGAGTTTGCCGCGGCGATCGCCCCCGTCGTCGACGCGGCCCACGTCGACGTGCACGCCGCCGCCCGCGGAGCCGTCCTGAACCTGGCCGAGCGCTCCGGCCTGACCTGCGGCCTCCTCAACGACCTGCGCTTCGTGCTTCCCCTGCGCCCGGTGACCACGGCCGCGCTCGCCGCCGTCTACCGGTACGGCGACGTCACCGAAGGCGTCGGCGTCCACCTGCGCGAGGGCACGCTCGAACGGGACGCCGCCGGGGCGTTGCGGCTCACCTCCGAGGGGCGGGCGTTCGTGGACGGCCTGTACGCCGCGCACGCCGAGGCGGCCGGCCGCGTCTGGGCGGGCCATGACGTGGCCGGTCTCGCCGTGTCGGTGGGCGGGGTGCTCGACCGGGCCGTACGCGTGCCGGGCGGCGCCTTGGAGGTGATGGCGCCGCCGTACGAGCCGGACGCCGTCCCCGCCGGCCTGCTGCTGTTCAACCGGCTCGCCGCGCTGCGCTACCACCGGGCCGACGCGCACGCCGAGTCCTGGCGCGCGGCCGGGCTGACCGCGGCCGGGATCGTCGCGCTGAAGGACGGTCCCGTGCGGGCCGCGATCGAGGCCGACACGAACCGGCGGGCGGCCGAGCCGTACCGGGCCATGACGGACGGCGACCGCCAGGCCCTGTACGCCGGCCTCCTCGGCCTGATCTAAAGCGCCGCCAGCAGGCGGCCCACCTGCGTGCGGTCGTTGACCCCCAGCTTCTCGTAGGCGGCCTGCAGATGGTTGGCCGCCGTACGGGTGGACAGCGTCAGCCGGTCGGCGATCTGGCGGTTCGTCAGCCCGGCCGCAGCCAGCTTGACGATCTCCCGCTGGCGCGGCGTGAGCTCCGGCGCGGCCAGCTCGACCAGCGCGGGCGTCGAGACCCCCGGGCATCGCCTGGCCAGCGCCCACGCCCTGGTCTGAGCCCCTTTGGCCAGCGTGCCCCGGCCGTCCCGGCGGTGGGCCGCCGACTCCTGGGCGAGGGCCTCGGCTGCGTACAGGATCAGGCCGAGCCGTTCGAACTCGGCGGCGACGTCCCGCAGCTCGGTGGGGTCGCCCGCGGCCCGCGCGTGCCGGGCGAACAGCCCGGCCAGCGGCCCGTCCACCCGTTCGGCGAGCGCGGCCAGCCGCCGGGCCGCCAGGGCGGGCGCGCCCAGCCGCACCAGGTCGTGCAGCGCGAACATCAGGTGCCCGAACTGCTCGTGCCGCTCGGCCAGCCCGGCGGCCGTCAGGCACAGGCTCACCGCCTGGTCCAGGTCGCCCGCCGAGGCCGTCACCCAGACCGCGGCCTGCAACACCGGCTGCCGGGTGAACGCCCACCGCGAGGCCGGCCCCTCGGCCTCGGCCAGCGCGGCCCGCGCCGCCGCCGTCTCCCCCAGCAGCGCCCGCGCGTGGGCCAGCTCGGCCAGGCACCGCCCCCGGTACGGCGTCCCGGGCGGCAGCCGGGCGGCGTCCTCCCTGGCCCAGCGGGCCGCTCCGGCCGCGTCGCCGCGCAGCCTGCCGACCATCGCCCGGTACGCCCCGAACCCCGACACCGACAGCTCGGCCGCCGCCGGCTCCATGCCCTCCATGCCCTCCGTGGCCGTCCGCGCCGCCGCGTCCAGGCGGCCGGAGAACACCTGGGCGGCGCAGCGCGCGTCCAGCAGCGCCGGCAGCGCGTGCGGGGCGTCGTCGTCCCAGTCGTCCCTGCCCGCCAGGGCCCGCCCGGCCACGGCGAGTGCGCTCTCCGTACGCCCGGAGTAGGCGTCGGTCCAGGACTCCAGCGCGGCCGCGTGCGCCGCGCCGCGCACGGTCATCGGCTCGCACGCGCGCGCCCGCGTCAGCGCCTCCGCGGCCCCGGCCAGCCGACCGGCGAAGAAGTCGGCGACGCCCCGGTAGACGTGCGCCTCCTGCCGCCAGGCCGGATCGGTCAGGGACTCGGCCGCCCGGTCGAGCACCCGGCACGCCTCGGCGTCCGTGCCCGCCCAGGCGAGGTTCATGCCCAGGCTGAAGGCGTGCTGGGCGCGCTCGCCCTCGGTGACGGCGTTCCTGGCCGCCTGCCGCAACGCCGCCAGCGCCGCGTCCTGGTCGCCCAGCACCATCAGCACCTGGCCGAGCAGCGCGACCGCCGGCACGCCCGCGCCCGCCTCGATCGCGGCCCTGGCCAGCCGGGCGGCCAACCGCGGGTCACGCCTGGCCCAGGCCAGGCCCGCGGCCGACAACAACATCTCCGGCGCGGCGGCCGACCCGCTGTCCAGCCGCCAGACGGCCGCGCGCAGCTCGTCCTCGCGCCGTCGCAGGCCGCTGGCCTCCAGGGCCTCGGCCAGCGTCCGCAGCCGCCGCCTGGCCCGCAGGGTGCCGCAGTCGCCGCGGACCACCTCGCCGTACAGGGGGTGGCCGAGGCGTACCTGCTCGCGCCTGCCGTCGCCGGTGACCGTGACCAGGCCGCGGGCCTCGACCCGCTCGACCGCGCGCGGCGAGGTCAGCGCGACCAGCAGCTCCGCGCCCACCGGCGCGCCGAACGCCACCAGCTCCAGCACCTCCCGCTCGTCCTGGTCCAGGTGGCCGATCCGGGCGCCGACCAGCTCGCGCAGCCGGGTCGTCATCGACAGCTCGCCCCGCCAGCGCCACTCGCCGCCGCTCTCGGCCAGGCAGCCGGACGTGCGTCCGGCGTGCACGACCTCGCGCAGGTAGAGCACGTTCCCGCCGGTGACGGCCGCCAGATGCCGGACGGTCCCCGCCGCCACCTCGCCGCCGAGCGCGCCCGCCAGCACCTGGCCGACCTCGTCGCGGCCGAGCGGCGGCAGCTCGACCCTGGTCAGCAGCTCGTCCTTCCACAGCGCGGCCACCGGCGCGGGCAGCGGGCCGCCCGTACGCACCGTGACCAGCACCCTGGCCTCCCCACCCGCGGCCAGGTAGTGCACCAGCGCCGCCGACGCCGCGTCGAGCCGGTGGGCGTCGTCCACGCTCACCAGCAGTTCTCCCTCTCCCCTGCGCAGGTGCCGCGCGGCCCAGCGCAACAGGTTCTCGCCGCCCTGCGGCGGACCCGTCAACACATGGGCGAACGCCCCGAACGGGATCATCGACGCGGCCTCCGTGCCCAGCACGCGCACGACCTCGTACCCGTCGAGCCCGGCCAGCGCCTGCGCGGCCAGCCTGCTCTTGCCGACGCCCGCCTCACCGGCGATCATCGCGCCTGCTCCCGACCGCAGCGCCGCGCGCACGGTCGCGATCGATCCCCCTCGCCCGACGAACGGCCATCCACTCCCCAGTTGCTCGCTCATCGTGCCTCCTCTCACCACAGATGGTGGCGAGCCGAGGTTCGCGCGAGGTTCAGGCGGGATCGCGGTTCAGGCCGGCCGCGTTCAGCAACAGGGTGATCACGGCGTCGGCCCCGCTGAACGGCACCGGCTCGCCCCCCACCTCTTCGAGCAGCCCGCGGAGCTGGCCGCCGGATTGCTCGGGCTCGACCAGCCGTACGATGACCGTCCTCATCGGATCACCATCACCCCGGACGGTTCAGGTCTGGTTCAGGTGGGGTAGGGCGCGGGTTCGACCTCCAGCTCCCGCATGCGCTCGGCGTAGAGGTGGTAACGCCTGCGGGCGTCGCCGCGCCGGCCCGCCAGGTCGAGCACGCGCACCAGGCCCAGGTGGGCGCGCTCGTCGTAGCCGTCGCGCTCCAGCAGGCGCAGCCAGTAGCGGGCGGCCTCGTCGTAGCGCCGCTCGCGGGTGCGCGCCGCGGCCAGCCGGGCGGCCGCCTGCACGTAGGCCAGCCGCGCCTGTTCGCGCAGGCCCACCGCCCAGTCGGCGTAGGGGTCCTCCTCGCAGAACTCGCCGCCGTACGCGCTCTCGGCCGCCGTCCAACGCTCCAGCGCCTCGGCGGCGCGGCCGGCCTGCTCCAGGCGTACGGCTCCGGCGGTCAGGTCGAGGAAGCGCTCCACGTCGACGTCGGCGTGCGCCAGGTCCAGGCGCAGCGCGCCCTCCTCGGAGACCACGACGTCGTCGGCGGGCCGTTCGTGGGCCGGGTCGAGCACCGCGCGCAGCGTGGACACCATGACGTTGAGCCGCCGCAGCCCGACCGCGTCGTCCCGCTGCTCGGGCCACAGGATCTCCACCAGCCGCTCCCTGCTGATCGCGCCGCCCCGGCGGCTGACCAGGATCTTGAGCAGGTCGCGGGCCTTACGTGACTGCCAGGCCGTACGCGGGACCGGCACCGCGCCGCGCAGCACCCGGAACGTTCCCATGGTCTCGATCACCACCGCCGCCCCCGGCGCGGGCGCCGCGCGGGCGATCAGCTCGTCGATCCGGTCGTCGAGCGCCCGGCAGCCGATCTCGTGCATCCGCTCGCGCACCCGTACGGCCACCTCACCCCCGCTCACCGGGTCGGACAGGGCCGCCCGCACCAGCTCGGCCCTGGCCCGCGCGATCGGGTCGCCGAGCGCCGCCCACCTGCGCACCGCCTCGTCGGCCTGCGCGGGATCGCCGTCGAGCCGGGCGCGCAGCTCGTGCAGCACGGCCTGGGCCGCGTGGTCCCTGCGCTCCACGGCGATCGGCAAGGTCTCGCCGACCAGCCGGGCGGCCTCCTCGCGACGGCCGGCGGCCAGGGCCACGTGCGCCGCGGCCACCCGCGCGGAGACCCCGGCGATGCCGCCGGCATGCGCGAGCGCCTGCTCGGCCACCTCGGACGCCTCCTCGGGATCGTCCTCGGCCAGCAGCTCGGCCAGCGCGTTGAGCGCGTTGGAGCGGGTCTGCACCTCGCCCAGCGGGCCGGTCTCGGCGATCACCCGGCGGTAGACGGCGGCCGCCTGCCCGCGGTCGCCGCGCAGCGCGTGGATCTCGCCCAGCCGGACCAGCCCGACGCTGACCAGCCGCGACCCCATCGCCTCCCACCTGGCCACCGCGTCGGCGGCGTCGATCGCCGACTCCTCCAGCCGGCCGAGCCCGACCAGCGCCTTGGCCCGGTTGGCCACGTTGAGCGCGGCGTACGGCGCGAACGACACCAGGTCGCACAGCCTGCTCGCGGCCTCCGTCTCGGCCAGCGCCTCGGCGTAGGCGCCCTCGTCCAGATGGCGGGAGGCCCGGTTGGCCCGGATCCTGATGAGCTGGACGACGTCGCCGGCGCGTTCGGCGTACTCCAGCGCGCGCAGGTAATAGGCGTCGTTGGCGCGGCGGTCGCCGTCGAGGGCGGCGAGCATGGCCAGCACCGTGTTGGCCATCGCCAGCGCGCCGGGGTCGCCGAGGCCGCCGGCCTGCTCCAGCGCCCGGTCGGCCAGCTCGGCGCAGCCCGCCCGGTCGCCCTTCAGCCACAGCACCGAGGCCATGGAGGCGGCGCACATGGCGGCGTCGGCGGGCGGCGAGCCGTAGGCGTGACCCTTGGCGTACATCGTCATGGCGGCGTCGAGGTCGCCGCGCAGGTGGTCGATGAAGCCGAGCCGCCTGGCCACGAACGCGTCGAAGGCGGGGCCGTCGGCGACGCGGGCCAGCAGGTCGTGGGCGCGGGTCCAGTGGCCGCGGTTCTGCTCGGCGATGCCGGCCAGCCTGAGCATCGGCGGCGAGCCTCTGGCCTGCTCGGGCAGCAGGTCGAGCGCCGCGATCACGTCGCCGCGTTCGGCCAGGCGGGGGCCGTGGGAGTTGAGCAGCGACGCGGCGAGGTCGGGGTGGGCGGTCGCGACGGCGGCGCGCAGGGCCAGCTCGGGCTGGTCGTGCTCGACGTACCAGCGGGCGGCGACCGCGGCCACGTCGTGGGCCTCGTGCCGGTCGAGCGGGGCGTGCCTGGCCAGGACGTGCCTGCTGGTCGAGGTCAGCCGGTGGCCGTCCTGGTCGGCCTCGATGAACAGGCCGCGGCTGGTCAGGGCCGCGAGCGTGTCGGGCGGCGCGCCGAGCGTGGCGGCCAGGCCGGCGGTCAGCACCGGCAGGACGGTCGCCGCGCGCAGCAGCTCCCGCATGCCCGCCGGCAGGTCCTTGAACGCGGCGAGCGTCAGGTGTTCGAGCGTGGCCGAGTTGGCGGCCAGGCTCGCCGCGGTACGCGGCCAGCTCGCCGGCTCCTCGCGGGCCAGCGTGTCAAGGGCGGCCTGGACGGCGGCCGGCCACCCCGCGCACGCCTCGTGCAGCCTGGCGGCGATGCCGGCCCCCTGCTCGCCCAGCCGCTCCCTGGCCCAGGCGGCGGTCTCGGACGGGGTGAGCGCGAGGTCGGTGGCGTCGAGGTCGAGCACCTCGTGGTCCTGGCGCAGCCGGGCCGTCGGGAACGGCAGCGGCGCCCGTGAGGCGGTGACCAGGTGCAGGTGCCGGGGCGCGGCGCGGACCAGCGTCTCGACGTAACGCACCGAGCCGGGCGCGCCGGTGATCGCGTCGACGCCGTCGAAGACCAGCGCCAGCCCCCTGGTCAGCCGCCGGGCCAGCGCCTCGGCCAGCGCGCCCGCCAGCGCGGCGGCCCTGGACAGCTCGTCGGCGCCGGGGCCGAGCGGCGCCCCGGCCGCGGCCAGCAGGTCGGCGGGCAACCCCGGGACGGCCTCGGCCAGCGCCGACGCCACCGAGCCCGCCAGCGTCGGCAGGTCGCGGTCGGCGGGCCCGAGCAGGTGCAGAACGCCGCCCACGGCGTGGCTCCACCCGGCGAGCGCGATCGACTTCCCGTAGCCTGTAGAGGCCACGAGCGTGGTGAGCCTGTGCGTAAGCGCCCCGTCGAGCCGCCGGTCGAGGGCGGGACGGGGTTGCACCCACCCTCGTTCCACCCCCGCATGCTACGCCCGGGCTCGCGGGGGACTCCAGAGTTCGCAAAGTGCCACCTCCCGGTAACTGGCCGGTTGGCGCACTATGGTCGTACTTCATTTCCAGGAGGCACCGTGGAACAGGATCTGCCTGGCGGTGTGAGGCTGATCGTGGGGGTGGACGAGTCCCCGGCCTCGCGTTGGGCACTCGCCTGGGCCATCGGCGCGGCCAGGCTGCACCGGATGGCTCTGGTGGCCGTTCACGTCAGTCGTGCGCCCGTCCATCCCTTTCCCGAGGCGCTGCCCGTGCAGCACGCGATCCGGCAGGGCGAGGAGTCTCGCTGCGCGGAGGTGATCGCGGGCGTGTTCGAGGACGTCGCCGGGGGCGTGCCCGACGACCTGCGCGTGGCGACGCTCAGCAAGGTCGGCGACCCCGGCTACCACCTCGTCGATCTGGCCCGCGAGGGCGACCTGCTGGTGCTCGGCCGGGGCCGGCGCCGGCTGCTCAGCAGGATCCTGCTGCCCTCCACCAGCATGTACTGCGCCCGTCACGCCAAGACGACCGTCGTCATCGTGCAGCAGCCCTCGCCGCCGGACGATCCGGAGCTGTCGGGCGAGCGGGCGCGGCGGTTCTGGAGCCGGCGCAACTACTGACCGGGCGCCGTCTTCAGGTCGGTCGTCTTCAGGTTGTCGGTGAGCAGGCGCAGGCCCGGGACGATGTCGTGCGGCCCGATCGCGCCGTAACCGAGGACCAGGCCCGGCTGTGCCGGGGTCTCGCCGCAGTAGGCGTCGAGCTGCTCGACGGCCAGGTCCGGCACGGGGCCCAGGGACACGCCGGGGGCCAGGCGGGCGCACACGTGCAGGCCCGCGGCGGACGGGATCAGGCGCAGCCGCTCGTCCCCGGCCAGCGTCGCGGTGACCAGGTCGTGCCGGGCGGCGTACTCGCGGGTCGCCTTCCTGATGTGCCTGGCCAGCAGGCCCTCGTCGATGAAACGGGCCAGGGCGGCCTGCGTGGGCACGTCGCCGTGCCAGTCGGAGAGCTGCCGCGCGGCGCGCAGGGCCGGGCCGAGCGAGGCGGGGGCGACGAGGAAGCCGAGCCTGAGCATGGGCAGCAGGGTCTTGGAGAACGAGCCCACGTAGATCACCCGGCCCGACCGGTCAAGGCTCTGCAGGGGTTCGAGCGGACGTTCACCGAAGCGGAACTCGCTGTCGTAGTCGTCCTCGATCACCACGGCGGCGCGGCGCTCGGCCCAGGCGAGCAGGGCGGCGCGGCGGGCCAGCGACATGGGCGTGCCCAGCGGGAACTGGTGCGAGGGCGTGACGTAGACCAGGCTCGCCGAGCGGGGGATGGCCGCCACGTCCAGGCCCTCGGCGTCCACGGGCACGCCGATCACGCGGGCGCCGAGGGAGCTGAACAATCGGCGGGCGGGCGGGTAGCCGGGCTCCTCGACGGCGACGGTCGTGCCGGGCTCGATGAGGACGCGTCCGACGAGGTCGAGGGCCTGCTGAGCGCCGTTGGTGATCAGGACGTCGTCGGGCCCCGCATGAACCGACCGACTGATCCCGATATGACGCGAAATAGCATCACGTAGAGGCTCATAGCCGGACGAATCCTCGTACGTCGCCAGGCCCACCCTGAGCTCCCTGGCCACCAGCCTGCGCCAGGTCTCCATCGGGAACAGCCGCGCGTCCGGCACGCCGACGCGGAAGTCGTACCGGGCGGGCGGCACCCGGACGGTCGCCCCGAGCTCCCGCCAGAACGCCCGCGGCCTGACCACCCCCTTGGGCGCGGCCCGGCCGCGCACCGGCTCGGCCGACACGAACGTGCCCGCCCCCGCCCGGCCGACCAGGAAGCCGTCGGCCACCAGCCGGTCGTAGGCCACCGCCACCGTGTTCCTGGAGATCTCCAGCCGGCCGGCCAGCTCCCTGGTCGGCGGCAGCCGCTCGCCCGAGCGCAGGCGCCCGTCGAGTATGGCGTCGAGCAGCTGCCGGTAGACCTGTGCGGCCAGGTCACCGCGCCCTCGGAGGCTGATGTGAACGTCCAACTTGGCCCAATCAACTTGGCGGAAATTGGAGCTTATATCGGGACAAGAGGGCGGCCAAAATGGGCACATGACCGAACGCATGGAACTCGGGAAGTTCGCCGGCGAGGCCTACAGGGCGATGGCCGGACTGGACCGGTTCGTGGCACAGAGCACCCTCCCCAAGCCCCTCCTCGAACTCGTACGGCTGCGCGCCAGCCAGATCAACGGCTGCGTCTACTGCGTGGACATGCACAGCACCGACGCCAAGCAGGCGGGGGAGAGCGACGCCAGGCTGCACGCCGTGGCCGTCTGGCGCGAGGCGCCCTTCTTCACCCCGCAGGAACGCGCCGCGCTGGCCTTCACCGAGGCCGCCACCCGCCTGTCCACCGACGACGTCACCGACGAGGTCTGGGCGCAGGCCGCCGCGCACTTCGACGAGCAGCAGCTGGCCGCGCTGACCGTGGCCGTGGCCACCATCAACGCCTGGAACAGGATGGGCGTCGCCACCCGGATGACCCCGGAGTCATACAAGTCATGAGAACCCAGCGGGTCCTCGCCGCCGCGCAGCTCGCCAACTCCATCGGCGACGGCGCGTACCTGGTCACCTCGGCGCTCTACTTCGCCGACGTCGTGGGGCTGTCGGCCACCGAGATCGGCCTCGGCCTCACGCTGGGCTGGGCGGTCGGCTCGGTGGCGGGGGTGCCGCTCGGGCACCTGGCCGACCGGCGGGGGCCGCGCGGCGTGGCGGTGCTGCTCGCGCTCACGACCGCGGTGGCGGCCGGCTCGTTCGTGTTCGTCCGCTCGTTCGCGCTGTTCCTGCTGGTCGCCTGCGTCTACGGAACCGCGCAGACCGGGCTGTCGGCGGCCCGGCAGGCCCTGCTGGCCGGGCTGGTCGAGCCGGCGCGCCGCACGGTCGTGCGGGCGGTGCTGCAGTCCACGCTCAACGGCGGCATGGCCGTGGGGGCCGCGCTGGGCGGCGTCGCGCTGGCCGTCGGCACCCGTGCCGGATACGTCGCGGTGTTCACGCTCGACGCCCTGAGCTTCCTGGTGGCCGCGCTGGTCCTGCTCCGGCTGCCCGCCGTGCGGCCCGCGCCCGCCGCGCCGGGGCCGCGGCTGGCCGTGCTCAGGGACCGGCCGTACGCGCTGGTCACGATGATCAACGCGGTGATGCTGTTCTACATGCCGCTGCTCAGCCTCGTGGTGCCGCTGTGGATCGCGCAGCGCACGTCCGGGCCCGCCTGGCTGGTCTCGGTGCTGCTCGTGCTCAACACCGGCAGCGTGCTGCTCTTCCAGGTACGCGTGGCCCGCCGGGTGCACGACCTGCGGGACGCGTCCACGGCCGTGCGCCGGGCGGGTGTCGTGCTGTTCGCCGCGTGCGCGGTGTTCGCCCTCAGCCCGTACGGCTGGGTCTTCCTGATCGCGGCGGGTTGTCTGCAGGTCGCGGGGGAGATGCTGCTGGCCGCGGGGTCCTGGGAGATCGGCTTCGGTCTGGCCCCCGACGACAGGCAGGGCCAGTACCAGGGCTTCTTCGGCACCGGCACGGCCGTGGCGAGGATGCTCGGCCCGGCCGTGCTCACCACGCTCGTGCTCGACGGCGGGACCGTGGGCTGGTTGCTGCTGGGGCTGGCGTTCATGACGGCCGGCGCCGCGATGGCACCGGCCGTCAGATGGGCTCAGCGATCACTCGAACCGGCGTAGGGCCTTGGCGGTCACTCGAACCGGCGTAGGGCCTTGGCGCTTACTTGAAGCGGCGTAGCCGCAGGCTGTTGCTGACCACGAACACGCTGGAGAAGGCCATCGCGGCCCCCGCGATCATCGGGTTGAGCAGGCCGAGGGCGGCCAGCGGCAGGGCGGCCACGTTGTAGGCGAAGGCCCAGAACAGGTTGCCCTTGATCGTGCCGAGCGTCCGGCGGGAGAGCCTGATCGCGTCGGCGGCCACCAGCAGGTCGCCCCTGACCAGGGTCAGGTCGGACGCCTCGATGGCGGCGTCGGTGCCGGTGCCCATGGCCAGGCCCAGGTCGGCCTGGGCGAGCGCGGCCGCGTCGTTGACGCCGTCGCCGGCCATCGCCACGACCTTGCCCTCCGACTGCAGCCGCTTGACCACGTCCACCTTGTCGGCGGGCAGCACCTCGGCGATCACCTCGTCGATGCCGACCTCGTCCGCGACCTGCCGGGCGACGGCCTCGTTGTCGCCGGTCAGCAGGACCGGGGTGAGGCCCAGCGTGCGCAGCCTGGCGATGGCCTCCGCGCTGGTCTCCTTGACCACGTCGGACACCACCAGCAGCGCCCTGGCCTTGCCGTCCCAGCCGGCCGCGACCACCGTGCGGCCCTTCGCCTGCTCCTCCTCAAGGGTGGCCGCCAGGCCGGCGGGCAGGTGCTGCGACCACTCGGCCAGCAGCCTCGGCCGGCCCACCAGGACCGCGTGCCCGTCCACGATGCCCTGCACGCCGAGGCCCTCGACGTTGGCGAAGTCCTCCACGGTCGCGTCGGAGTTCGCCTCCCTGGCGATGGCCTGGGCGATCGGGTGCTCGGAGGCGTGCTCGATGGCGCCGGCCAGCCGCAGCACCTCCTCGCGGCTCTCGCCCTCGGCCAGGTGCACGCCGACCAGCGTCATCTTGCCCTCGGTGACCGTGCCGGTCTTGTCCAGGACGATGGTGTCGATGCGGCGGGTGGACTCCAGCACTTCCGGACCCTTGATCAGGATGCCGAGCTGCGCGCCCCGGCCGGTGCCGACCAGCAGCGCCGTGGGCGTGGCCAGGCCGAGCGCGCACGGGCAGGCGATGATCAGCACGGCCACCGCGGCGGTGAACGCGGCCCCCGCGCCGTTGCCGGTGCCGAGCCAGAAGCCCAGGGTGCCCAGGGCCAGCGCGATCACGATCGGCACGAAGATGCCCGACACGCGGTCGGCCAGCCGCTGCACCTCGGCCTTGCCCGTCTGGGCGTCCTCGACCAGCTTGGCCATCTGGGCGAGCTGCGTGTCCGCGCCGACCCGGGTGGCCCGCACCACCAACCGGCCGCCCGCGTTCACGGTCGCGCCGGTCACGGCGTCGCCGGGACGCACCTCGACGGGCACGGACTCACCGGTCAGCATCGAGGCGTCGACCGCGGAGGTGCCCTCCTCGATCACGCCGTCGGTCGCGATCTTCTCACCCGGCCGCACGACGAACGTGTCGCCCGCCTTGAGCTGCTCGACCGGCACCCGCCGCCCGTCGGCCAGCTCGACGTCCTTGGCGCCCAGCTCCATCAGGGCCCGCAGCGCGGCCCCCGCCCGCCGCTTTGAACGCGACTCGAAGTAGCGCCCGGCCAGGATGAACGCGGTCACCCCCGCCGCGGCCTCCAGGTAGATGTTGCCCGAGCCGTCGGTGCGCTCGATGGTCAGCTCGAACGGGTGCGTCATGCCCGGCGTGCCCGCCGTGCCGAAGAACAGCGCCCACAGCGACCAGCCGAGCGCGGCCAGCGTGCCGATGGAGATCAGCGTGTCCATGGTCGCGGCGCCGTGGCGCAGGTTCGTCCAGGCGGCCTTGTGGAACGGCCAGCCCGCGTAGACCACGACCGGCGCGGCCAGCACCAGCGACAACCACTGCCAGTTCGTGAACTGCAGCGCCGGGACCATCGCCATCGCGATCACCGGCACGCTCAGCGTGACGGCGGCGATCAGCCGGTCGCGCAGCGGACGCAGCTCGTCGGCGGGCTCGGCCTGCCCGGCCTGCTCTTCCCGCTCCTTGGCGACCGGGAGCGCGGCGGTGTAGCCGGCCTTCTCCACCTCGCTGATCAGCGCCTGGGGGTCGAGCCCGTCGGGAAAGGTGACCTTCGCCTTCTCCGTCGCGTAGTTGACCGTCGCGGTCACGCCGTCAAGCTTGTTCAGCTTGCGCTCGATGCGGTTGGCGCAGGACGCGCACGTCATTCCGCCGATCGCGAGTTCGACGGCCTTTTCCTCGATGAGGGAAGACATCACCTCTCCTTTCTCAACGTCTCGGTGTTCAGTGGCCGTGGGGGGCCGACGGTTCCGCGGCGGCCGCGGCGCCCTGCGTGGCGCGCACGGTGAAGTCCGCGGTACGGACCTCGTCCCCGTGCTTGAAGTCGAGGAACAGCCGGTAGTCGCCGATGCTCGGCACCTCGGCGTAGAAGGTGATCTGCGGACCGGCCTTCTCGCTCTGCTCCGGGTGCACGTGCAGGTAGGCCAGGTCACCGGCGCGGAGGGCGACCAGGTGTCCGTACGCGCCCAGGTAGGGCTGCAGGTCGGTGACCGGCTCGCCGTCTTTGCTCACCGAGAGGGTGAGCCTGCTCGCCCGCCCGGGGACCAGGTCTCCGTCGAGGCTCACAGTGTAGTCGCCGACCTTCGAGGAGCGGCTCGCCTCGGGCAGCGGCTTCGGCCGGTAGTCGCCGGCGGCCTGCAGGTCGGCGCCGAGCGTCAGCTTCTCGCCGCCGGTCGGGGCGAAGTCGGCGAAGGCCCGGTACGCCCCCGCCTCCGACAGCGTCAGCCCGACCGACCAGATGCCGTCGGGCGTCATCTCCGGATGCAGGTGGAGGAAGGTCGTCAGGTCGCGGGAGACCACGATGAAGTGCAGCTTCTTGTCGTGCTCCACCTGGTAGTCGGTCACCGGACGGCCGTTCGGGCCGGTCACCGCGAAGCGGAAGTCGGTGGCCTTGCCGGTCTCGATCGGGGTCAGCGGGTTGAGGGTGTATCCGTTCTGCGACACTTGCAGCCCCCCGGGGGTGTCACTGGACGCCTGCTCCGGCGCCTCGTGCTCCTGGCCGTCTTGGCCCTCTCGGCCCTCTCGGCCTTTCAGGGCATCTTGGCCCTTCTCCATGGCGGCGTGGCTCTGCGTCGGCTGTTCCTCGGCCACCGGGCCGACCGCCCGGCCCACGCCCAGGGCCCCGCCGAAGACGACGGCGAGCCCCAGGGCGTAGGAGCCGAGTTTGGCGGCCGTGTTCATGACTGTCCGACCAGTTCGTATCCGGCTTCCTCGACCGCGGAGGCGATCTGGGACTCCTCGACCTGGCTCTCGCTGGTCACGGTGAGCCGGCCGCTGGCCAGGTCGACCTCGACGCCGGTGACGCCGGCCACGCCACCGACCTCCTCCTTCACCGAGCTCACGCAGTGGCCGCAGGTCATGCCCTTGACGGTGTAGGTGGCGGTGCTCATTACGGTCTCCTTCAACGTGGTTCAGGTTCCTGCCGAATACTCTAACACGGTACCCCCCTAGGGTATTCCGGTGGGTGTGAGATTCAGCTCACGGTTTCGCGTCCGGGCGGCTTGTGCCTCAGCGTGGTGGGCGCGTCGCACCGATGACGGCCACCACCGCGGTGCCCGCGAAGGCGACCCGGAAACCGCCGGCCCTTCGACGCTGATCCTCGGCGGTGTCCCCGGCCCGGTAGATCGTGTTGACGTCGACGCCCTGTACCGTGCGCCGTCCCAGGTGCAGCGGCCATCATGGACGGGCCGATCAGCAAAACCCGTCCGGCGACGGACACCCCGCGTGCCCCGAACAGGTCGGACAGCCGCCCGCTCAGCAGCAAACCGCCGAAGTCGTGACGTAGGCGTTGGACATCCACCGCAGCCCGCCGGCCGAGAAGCCGAGTTCGCGTCACATCCTCGGCAAAGCGACGCCGCTGACGGACGCGTCCATGATTCTCATGAACTGGGCGGCGGCGGGAACGTAAGATACCTGCGGGGGTATGCCGCGCGCGCAGGACGTCCGGATATTTGGCATGATCGGGATGTTGTCCGAAGTGATTGGCAGATTGCCCAGGACGGGATGGATACTGGCCGGGGTCGAAGGGGTGATCCAGGCCGAGCTGAAGGCTCGTTCTACGCACAAGCCGCACATCAGGTTCGTGCGCAACACAAGGAGCGCAGCCATCCCTTGCTAGGCTGCATGTCAACCGTTGGGTCTCACCCCGGCAGGTGAGACCGTCGAAGAAGTGGGGTCACACCGTGAAGAAGCTGCTCGTTCTGGCGCTGGTCGCCCTTGGGGGATTGCTGATCTGGCGTAAGGTGCAGGCCGACCGCGCCGAGCTCGATCTCTGGACCGAGGCGACCGGCAGCGAGAACTAACCGACCGGCGAGGCGATGAGTGACGTCGTCCCCATCGAGCTGGCGTGCCTGGACCTGGCAGGCACCACAGTCGGTGACATCGCCATGGTCGAGCGCGCCTTCGCCGAGGCGATCGCCACCCAGGGCATAGTGCCCGGGACCGGAGCGTACGCGCGTGCCATGGTTCACGTGCACCGGTCCCGGGGCTGTCCCAAGATCGATGTCTTCCGGGGCATCTTCCCCGGCAACGAGGCCCAGGCCCAGGCGGCGAACCTGACGTTCGAGCGCTCCTACGAGGGTGCGCTGGAACGTGCCGGACTGGAGCCCGTGCCCGGGGTCCTGGAGGTGCTCGACAAACTCCGCGGCACCGGGGTCAAGCTCGCCCTGATCACCGGGTTCAGCCGTACGACGCTCAGCCGCGTGCTCGGCGTCCTCGGCTGGCACGACAAGGTCGACCTGGCCATCTCCCCGGAGGACGCGGGCGGCCGCGGCCGTCCCTGGCCGGACATGGTCCTGCACGCCGTGCTGCGACTCGGCGTGGCGGACGTACGGCACGTGGCGGTCGTCGGCGACTCGGAGAGCGACATGCTCTGCGGGCGCCGGGCCGGGGCCTCCGTGGTGGCGGGGCTGATGACCGGCGTGCACAGCAGAGAACGGTTGCTCAAGGGCGGCGCCACGCACATCCTGGACTCCCTCGCGGACTTCCCAGGCCTGGTGCTGAGCGACGACCTCGGGACGACGCGGGTGGCTTCCCCGGCCCGGTAAGCTATCTTCGTCGAAGGGGCCTTAGCTCAGTTGGCAGAGCGCCTGCTTTGCAAGCAGGATGTCAGGAGTTCGAATCTCCTAGGCTCCACTCATACAAAAGCCCAGGTCATCGGCCTGGGCTTTTGATTGTTGTGGGCCTTGCTCTGGGGCCGTGCCCGATGTGTCGAGGCGCCACTTGCCAGTTCGTCGAGCTTGCGTGCCACTTCGCGTTGGCGTTCGTCGGTGGAGTGCTGGTAGATGAGGGCGGCGCGGGTGTTGGAGTGGCCCATGCGGGCCATCAGTTCCCGGATGGAGGTGCCGACGCCAGCGCCGTGCCGCCACACAGATGCAGCCCTTACGATCGCCACAGCATGGCTGGCCACTGCAGGTTGCTGGGGGCGGTTGACGATCCAGGGTTCGTTCCTCCCCCGGGCTCAGCGGCCACCGTGGATAGCGAGATTACCGGACGCCACGGACATGCAAGATCATTATCTGATCGAGTTAGAGACATATGGAATTGATCCGATCTACCAAGCGAATGAGAAGGCTATGAACGGTGTGACGGCAAATGACTATCGCTGGTTAGAGGAGTTCAGTCACCGCTTCGACTCCGGCTTCTGCTTCACCTTCGTGAAGGCACTCGCCCCCCAGGAAGTGCTGCGCCGCCTTCACGCGGTGGACGACCCCGATTACATCGGCCCAGGCGGCATCGATGTTGGGCCTGCACCAGGAGGAACCATCATGATCGAGTGGGGAGGCTACGCCGGCATCATGCGAGACGTGGTTTGCGACTTGTCGGCCGACGCGGTCATCACCAGCGTCGTGCGCAACGTAAACTGGAAAGCCACGTTTCTCCACGTCGTCCACGGCCAGACGCGCGCCAGGTTCGACCCCAAGTACCGGGGTTACACTCCCACCCGCCACCCAGACGACCAACTTCTCGACGGCGAATACCTCGACATGATCCCCGGCTCCCAAGATCCCGGCAACGGGTTCATCGAGCGTCATCTCGAAGCCGCACTCGCCTTTGCCGAACACCGTACGGGCGTTCGCCTTGAACGTCGGCACCTGCAATCGATGCCCTTGTACGCGTCCATCGCTCACTACTACTCGCCTGAGCATGGAGGCGCACCGGAACTTGCCTGACGTCCACCCACGTGGCACATCTCGCCCCGGTCGTGCAGAACTGCCCTCGGCAGAGTCCATAAAACGATCACTTCTCATGCGGCAAGCGACCAAGGCATTACTCCCTCCGCGGCAGGCGGAGCCTGTTCGTGAACAGCCAACGTTTCCGAGCTCAGCGGGCACGATTTCGAAGGACTGCCCAAACTGATGGCGCCTTGGCTGTACAGCCAAGAGACGAAGCCAGGCGGACTCCGGCGAACGTCTTTGGACACCGTACGCGCAGGCCAGCGGCTTGGAGCTTGATCGAATCGTCTTCTTTGATCCGCAGGTCCGGGCTGAGGCGCACTTCTGAGGCGGGGCGACGTTGATGGAAGCATCAGTGGGAAGGCGAGGCAGCGCCGCCAGCGAAGTCCCGAAACGCCTCCAACACCTCACCCAGGTTGAGGGGGCCGCATGCTCCTTGGAAGTGGTTGCCATCGCTCCAGACTTGTAGCCAGTCATCGTCAGTCCGCTCAACTACTAGGCGATCCAGCGGGGTCCCTGCGAGGGGCGTATCGACAAGGTTGATCTTCAAGTGCCATCCCGGGTTGTCCAGCGTGCCGATCTTCACGCCGTAGCCGTGCTCCCAGTCGCCATCGCAGCAGGAGGCGTACCAAGACTGAAGGAAGCCGAGTGCGTCAGGGATCATGCGCTGAGTCTGTCAGCTGTGCCCGTCGCGTGCCCGAGGGGACGGGGAGCAAGGGGGGATAGCGGGGGGTTATGGTGAACCCGATCAGTACGCTGATCTGCGTTTCCGCTGGTGGATCAAGATCGGCATCCGTCTTTTCAAGCAGGATGTCAAGAGTTCGAATCTCCTAGGCTCCACTACAGGTAAAGGCCACTTCCTATGATCGGGAAGTGGCCTTTTCGAGCTTGTACAGCTGCTAAATACAGTTACGGCGTCAATCGTCTACACGCTCGCCCTGCTGTTGCGGGATGGGGAAGCCGTAACGCTGTGAGATCTCCTCAAGGGCCTTGACGCAGGCCGACTGTACCGGCTGGTAGTCCGCGTAGTTGAGTTTCACGCTCGCGTACGGCTTATGCGGGCACGGTCCCCGGCCGGAGGTCCCCGTGCCAGCCGCAGAGGCCCTTGTATCCCTCTGAGTCTGGGTTGTGATTCTCGCGTTCGTAGGCTTCACCCACATCACGACGTCTGCCATGACTGCTGACGCTACGAGCGTTGGCACTGGAAGGGTAGAGATCGGCGGCACCACGAAGCCGTGAATCGCCAGAAGGTGCGGCATTAGGCCTGACGCGCGATCGTGACGATCGAACGGCTGGCAGCGGAGACGACCTCATGTTTCCAGCCGCCGTACTGCGCCTCGATCTCGAAGCCCGCCTCGTGCAGAAACGCGCCAAGCTTCGATACATCCAGGAATCGCAGGCTCGCCCGATCGACGCGCAGGACGGTACCGTCCTGCGCACTGGTGGTTTCGGTAAGCGTTACCACATCGTCGACCACCGACTCGACATGGTGTGACACGCGAAGCGTACGACCGTTTCCATCCACGACATCGCTGGCGTTCGACGGCTTCCACTCCTCCCACTCGCGCACCTGAGGGTTACGCGTGTCGAAGGCGAACCGGCCGCCGTCACGTAGTGCCCTTCTGATCGCGACCAACGACGCGGACAGCTCCCTATCGCTCACCAAGCACTGGAAAGCGTTGCTGGCCATAATCACCAGGTCGAACTCTCGATTCCAGGATGCGTCCGCCGCAACGCCGGCAACCCACTCGATGTCCGAGCGTCGCCTTGCCCGATCTAGTGCAGCAGGGTCCGGGTCCAGCCCGACAAGCCGTCCCCGATGACCGAGCTCGCGAGCTTGGTGCAACATGCTGCCGGTACCGCAACCCACATCCAGCACGGCATCCGCAGCCATCACCAGCTCGTTGTAGAGCGCATCGCTGGGATACCGCGTTGCGTCCGACGGGTTGATCAGGTCGTACAAGGCGGCGGCATCAGCATCTGTGAACATCACCGCAGTATCGCCAGACCCTCAGTCGCTGCCAATCGAATATCTGAAGCCGCGGGCATGAGTGAGACACTGCGGGAAACAAACTCCCAGTCCGAAAGCGACCTCAGCGGTCCGCCCAGGGTTGCAGTTTTGGTTGCAATACAGGGTCGTTCACAGCTATTCAGGATAGACCGCCCATGCCCTCTGACCTGCGTTGAACGATCTGGAATGGCCCGAACTGGATCTTTGGTCCGTAGGTTCAGAGTTCGAGAGCCTGTCACAATCAGGGGGTGGACCTGGATGCCTTGCTGTTGAAGGCCGCTCAGTTCTGCTCCTCCCACCTCCGATCCGAGGCCGGTGCCGGCGTCTCCGATGCGCTGGAGTACCTGGAACACGGTGAATGGGAGATGGTCCTTCTTTTGCTTGAGGAGCTCGGCGACGCATGCCCTCAGCCGCCCGAGTTCTGGGGTCTGCTGGCTGATGCCGCCCGGGTGATGTGGCTTGAGTGGTACGTCTCCTGGTACGAGTGGCGATGCGGCGAGGCCCGGAACGGTGTTCTCCGGGCTGAGCTCTGCCTCTTGCCGACCGAGGAAGGAGGTCGCAAGAGGCCGATACTTCCGGGTAAAGGGCTTCGACCGATGTGGGATATCGGGCAGCGCACGCCTGAGGGTGAGCTGTCGGTCAGTATCGCCTCCCTCTGGATGGAGGGTCGTACTCCGCTGGAACCGGGAGAGTGCGCGCCTGTGCGACTTGTTCCTCTGACCCCTGAACACTGGCGGCACGTCAAACCGAGTGACGTGATCACTATGCACGAGATGCGACCGCCCAGCGGAACAGCCCGCATCATCGAGGTAATGCCGCCCGTGGTGACCGCTCCCTAGTTGCGGCTCTAGCTGCAATCCAGCACCGTCCCACGCCGTTCCAGGCAAACCAGCCGCGTTCGCAGGTCCAGGTCGAACCGATCCGGACGGGCAAGATCCGAGCTGCCAAGGCGGTTGGGTTGCGTCGTTGATCTGCGGCGTTTGCGGTGGCCGACAGCAAGGTGCCTCAGTACTCGAGAACGCCATGGGCGGCCACCACGTCACTTGACGCGTTCGGCCGCACCTCGGTGATGCGCTCAGCCAGCAGCAGCGCAGCGGCGAGACCGCCCTCCGACTTGTCGCCGGCCAGCCCGAGCTCGATCCGGTCGGCCAGGAAGTCCTCCGGGATGCCGTCCTCACCGCCGCCGAACAGCGGATCGAAGGTCAGGATGTTGCGACCGTCGGCGTAATGGTCGAAGGACGCGACCCTGTTCACGTTGACGAAGACGCTCGCCGTGATCGTCTCCGCCGACAAGGGCCGCAGCACCTCGGGCAGCGTGCCGGCGAAGCCGTTCCACTCGCTCAGAATGGTCCCGCCATCGGCCGGCCGGGCGCAGATGAGCCCTTCCTCGAAATCGCCTTCCTCGTCATCCCCGTCGAACACGTCAATGCCAAGGCGGGCCAGCGCCTCGTGCGGGGTGAGACCGCGGACGAAGGTCACGCAGAACGCGTCGTCATCGAGCCAGTCGTAGCCGCTCATGGGGATCCTGTTCTCTCGGACCAGATCATGGAGATGATGGCACGTGAGGGTTGAGATCCGCTCCTGCTAACGGAGCTGCTAACAACGGTCCTGGACTGTCATGGACGTTGGTGGACAGCATGTACGGTCACCGCTGCTCGCGGCGCGTGAAAGATCAAGCGCAGTATGACGGTGTCCAGGGTGAACATGTCGGTGCCGTCCCAGTCGAACTGCCCGACCTGCCCCGGCGGGGCATCAGGGGAGGCGGCCACACAGTCATGGCCCTCCTGGTCCTCGATCCATTCGACGAGGCGGACGTCTTCGAACCGAAAGACCACGACAGGCGTCTTCGACAGTTCGGATGGAGTCCACTTTGGGGCGTAGATGAACTCCAGTTCCAACGTCGGCGGCCTGCCGAGCTTGTAGGTCAGGCGCCCAAGTCGGTGTCGTGAAGGTAGACGTGGGCACCCTCCTCGGTCCAGAACTCGTACAGCCCTCCCCTGGAAGTGATGCCACGATGCTTGTCCTTGGTCACACCGGCGAATTCGGTCACTGACATGAGGACATAGTCTTACGGACCGGGACGATCTAGCAGGTCCCGGCGAAGTGGTGGCAGCAGCGCTGACAGCAACGTCCCCGCACACGGGCTCACTTCGACCACCGTCCAACCACCTCTGACTAGGGTCTTCGCCACAGCCCAGGGCGGTTGCTCCGCCTGAAAAGCGGAAGGTCAGGCTGCCGCGGCGCTTCCGTTCCTCGGGCCTGGCGGCCCTGCGGTACGGATCCCGTTGCCGCCGCCCGTGGTCGCGCAACTGCAGCCCCTACGATCGCCGCGGCATGGCTGGCCGCTGTGCGTGGTCGGGGGGATCGACGATCCGTGCTTCGTACCTCAGCACAGCTCACCGAGCAGGGTTGTTGCGGTCCGTTCCCAAGCCGAGGCAGTCACAGGTACAGGCGCCAGCTCAGGAATGGGCGGCGCGCCCGGCTGTCCTACCGAGGTATGGCTGCTGCCCATGCCTGTCCCGAAAGGGGCATTGTCCAGGCTGGGGCGAAGGGGACAAGCAATGGGCGGCGCATCGCCGATGGATTACGCGTGGCTGGTTGAGGAGTATCAGAAGGACAGCGACCTGATCGGCGTGACGTTCGTGCGAGGCATGTCTCCCGGGGAAGCGTTGCGCCGGATCGGCGCCACTCGCGGTGACACCTCCCGAGAGGTGGGCATTGCCGCCTACACGGGAGACGGAGGAGCGGTCCTGATTGACTACCATTGCCAGCCGCTCCCAGAGACCCTCTCCCGGAGTACGGAGATGGCGAGAGTCATTACAGGCAGCACCGTGGACGAGCATTTCGTCTACTCCGTCGATGGAGTGGTGGTCACGGAATTCGAGCCGTTCTTCCCCAGCGATCGGAACGGCAGCGATCCTGATCGCCTGCTGGTTCATATGCGAGAGCTGGGCATACCGCTGGTCGGAGAGGCCGACTCGCGGACTTCCACTGCTCTCGCCATTGCGCTGGCCGCACGGGCCACTGGGGTCGCCCTGACACCGACTCACTACGAGGCGGAGCCCATTGTCGGGTCGATCGACTGAAGGTTCCGACCCGGCGACCTGCCGTGCAATACACGTGTAATGGATCTCATTGTGGCGAGAGATCGTTCTGGCGCCGGGAGAAGGCCGTCCTTCAAGCACAACGGTCACGAGCTGTAGAACTGTCGGCAGTTGATACAGCACTCACGATCGCCTGTGGATGGCTGGCCACCGTGGCTGGTTGGGGGTGATCGAAAGTCCAGGGCTTCGTTCCCGATAGTCATCCCGGCCTGGTCGAGATCGACGTCTTCCCAGCGCAGCCCGAGTGCTTCGCCAAGCCGAAGCCCGAGGACAAGCACCTGGACGTGGGCCGGGTACATCGTGTTTTGCGCCAGTATTGCCGCATGGACCATCAGAGACTTCGCGAATCGATCAGTGAGGCCTGGGCGACGGACGTGCTGCCCAGCCTCTCCGGGTTGATCGAGATTCCCGCCGTGTCGTCCGCCTACGACGCCGCCTGGGAGGAGCATGGTCATCTGCGGGCCGCCGTCGAGCACGTGCGGGGCTGGGTGGCGTCGCGGGGCCTGCACGGCGCGCGGTGCGACGTCTTGCAGCTCGACGGCCGCGCCCCGCTCCTGTTCGTGGACGTGCCCGCGACGCCGGGCGCGGCGGCCACCGGGACCGTCCTGCTGTACGGGCACCTCGACAAGCAGCCGCCGTTGGGTGACTGGTCGGAGGGCCTGGGCCCGTGGCAGGCAGTGATCCGCGACGACCGGCTCTATGGCCGCGGTGCCGCCGACGACGGGTACTCGGGCTACGCCGCCACCACCGCGCTGGAGGCCCTACGCGGGGCAGGCGGCGAACACGCCAGGGCGGTCCTGCTACTGGAGACCGGCGAGGAGTCCGGCAGCCCGGACCTGCCCGCGTACCTGGAGCATCTCGCCGACCGGCTCGGCGAGGTGTCGCTGGTGGTCTGCCTGGACGCGGGCGGCGGAGACTACGAGCGGCTGTGGCTGACCTCCAGCCTGCGCGGCGCGGTGCAGGCGACCGTCACGGTGCGCGTCCTCGAGACGGGCATCCACTCCGGGCTCGGGAGCGGCATCGTGCCGAGCTCGTTCCGTGTCATGCGCCAGCTGCTCGATCGGGTGGAGGACCCGGAGACCGGCGAGGTCAAGGTGCCCGAGATGGTGGTGCCCATCCCGGACGAACGGCGCATGGAGGCGGCGGAGCTCGTCGCGCTCCATCCGGAGGTCGCCGTGCCCCGGCTCCCGCTGCTGCCGGAAATGCGGCGAGTCTCCGACGACGACGTCGAGCTCGTCCTCAACAACACCTGGCGGCCGACCCTGTCCGTGACCGGCGCCGGCGGGCTTCCGGACCCCGCGGTGGCGGGCGCCGTGCTGCGGCCCTGGACCTCCGTCCGGCTGAGCTTCCGCCTGCCTCCCTCGGCCGACGCCGAGGCGGCGCGGGCCGCGCTGGAGAAGATCCTCACCACCGACGTGCCGTACGGGGCGCAGGTCGAGGTCGGCGACTTCATGGTCCTGAACGGCTGGCACGCGCCGGCGCCGGCCCCCTGGCTGGCCTCGGCGTTGCGGCAGGTCGGTGATCGCGTGTTCGGGAAGCCGTGCCAGAGCATGGGCATCGGCGGCGGGATCCCCTTCATGGAGATGCTCGGCAGGCGGTATCCGCAGGCGCAGTTCGTCGTCACAGGCGCGCTCGGTGCGGACTCGAACGTGCACGTGCCGGACGAATGGCTGCACATCCCGTTCGCCGTACAGGTGACCGAAGCGGTCGCACACCTCCTCGACGCGCACGCACGCGCCGGTGGGCCTGCCTGACCCCATCCGTCATGACGCCTGAACGGCGGCATCCGGGCCGACACCCCGCCCGGCTCGGCGCGCTGGACGGGGTGAGCTTCACCAGTCTGCGGCGCGCCGCGCCGCCGTACCTCCGGCCCTCCGCCCGCCCGCCGTCCGGGCGTGCGGTCTTGGGGCCGATCCTGAACGGTGCGGGTCCGATCACCGTCGCCCGCTCCAAGGGCGCGCTGTCCTTTCGGCCGTTCAGGTCAGGGTGATGGGGTTGGTGAGCGCCGCCATGTGTTCGTCGGGATGACGCACCTCAATGCGGACGAACGCCGATTCCTCCGCGTTGGTATGCCACTCCAAGACGCCTGATCCATCGCCTGGCAAGGGTGCGCGGTGCACCGTCCCTCGATCGGTGTGAAAGCTGACGGTGCCGGACGGCACACCACAGACGTTCACCCGGACCACAGCCGGTTCGCCGTGGGTATCCAGCCGCCCCCCGATGTCGGCACTGCCGTCGCCGGCGGAGACCTGGAGCGACAGCTCAACCGTGGCCGATTCGGCGACCCAGCTCCGGCCGGCACGGATGCCGGCGAGGACTGCGTCAGAACTCAATTCCTCGGCCAGCACGACGGTGTGCGGTCTGCCGATCTGGCCCTCCAGATGGGTGTCGCTGTTGCCCATCGCCGGTCGCCACCGTCCATGGCGGATGTCGACGGCCAGGCTGCGGCCCCATTCGGCCAGTGCTGCCGCGTTGTCCGCCTGCCAAGGCTCATCGGAGATCCACAGCCCGTTCCACACCTCCACCACATCAAATCCCTCGAACGGGTACATGAAGACACCAGAGGGGTACGGCGCGTGCAGGTGGGCCGCCACGCACAGCCCACCGGCCTCATGCACCCGATCCAGATGCTTGCCGATCAAGTCGTCGCGGACGCCGTACCGCCAGTCGACCACCTGCCCCGGATCGATGCCGAGCGCCAGCCAGTGCCCGGTTCGGCTGGTGACTTCCTGGCCGATGATCACCAGCAAGTCGTCGCCGACGAGCGAACCCCACACGCCATGCGCATCTGCGGTGTTGTGCTCCGTGGTCGCGATGAAGTCCAGCCCCGCCGCACGAGCTCCGGCCGCAAGCTGCTCCGGCGTCAGCTCTCCACCGTTCGAGAGAACCGAATGCACATGGCAGTCACCTCGATACCAGCCACGCCCCTGACCAGCTACCCGCCTCGGCGAGAACTGCGACCCCGACATCCCGTAGTCCGTGACCATCCCGGCAGCGTATTCACTGCACAGGAGAGAACCACAAGTACGAGGTGAACCGCTCCGACTTTCTTGGAGACCCTGAAGCCAGCATGATCGTGCTGGCGGAAGGGAGAATCACACGCGATGCCAGCCCCCAGGAAGTACCC